>JAILOS010000075.1 GCA_024690695.1 Oscillospiraceae bacterium | reverse complement strand
AGGGAGACGACAGGTTTTGAGCGGGCCTTTTCCGCCCAAGCTTCATGAAAAATTGCGGAAATACAGACAAGTATTCCCGCAATTTTTCATTTTGCCTGAACGAAAAATCCCTCGCTCAAAACTGCTGCGCACCTGAAATAGTGAGATTTTTCTGTCAGGCGAGGCGAAAAGCGCAGAAATACTGGAAATGTATTTCGAGCATTTTCAACGAAGTCTGGCAGGAAAAGATCCTTTTTCAGGCTGCCGTATCCCTAACTTGCACGCCCTGAGCGAGACGGTCTTTCGCTTTCATTTTCGCTCAGCGGACGCTGAACAGGACGTCGCCGTAGGAGGGATAGGGCCAGAAGCTCTTCGCCGTGAGGGTCTCGAGCTCGTCGACCGCCGCGCGCAGGGTGTTCATCGCCGGCAGGATCGCGTCGCGGCAGGCGGCGGCCTGCGTGCACGCGTCGGGAAGGCTGTCGAGGCTCTTCAGGGTGCTCTCGAAAGAGCGGCAGCGCCGCACGGTCTCCGCGGTCAGGCGGCTGAGCCTTTCCGCGAGCTCGGTCTCGAAGCTGCAGTCGACGCCGGTTCCGAGCTCCCGCTTGGCCAGCGCCGTCCTCGTCAGCTCTCCGGAATAGGCGCTGACAGCGGGCAGCACGTCCTTCCAAACCATATCGAGCATCGTCAGCGCCTCGATGCGCAAAACCTTGCAGTAGCTCTCCAGCTTGATCTCATACCGGGCCTTGAGCTCGACCTCGGAATACACGCGGTGGCGCAGGAACAGGCTGCGGTTCTTTTCGCTGATATAGGTGGGCGCGCAGTCGGCCGTGGTGGGCAGATTCAGCAGCCCGCGCCTCGCCGCCTCCTCGCGCCAGGCCGCGTCGTAGCCGTTGCCGCCGAAAATGATGCGGCGGTGCGCGGCGATGACCGAGCGGATCAGCTCGTGCAGCTCGTTTTCAAAGTCTTCGGCGTTTTCCAGCCGGTCGGCGTACTGCCGCAGGGATTCGGCCACCGCGGTGTTGAGCACGACGTTCGGGCCGGAAATCGAAGCCGAGGAGCCGAGCATGCGGAACTCGAACTTGTTGCCGGTGAAGGCGAAGGGCGAGGTGCGGTTGCGGTCGGTGCTGTCGCGCGGGAACTTGGGCAGCACGTGCACGCCGACGCGGATCAGCTCCTTCTCCTTGCCGCCGTAGGGCTCTCCCCGCTCGATCGCGTTCAGGATCGCCTCCAGCTCGCTGCCGACGAACATGGACACGATCGCCGGAGGCGCCTCGTTGGCGCCGAGGCGGTGGTCGTTGCCGGCGGAGGTGACGCTGACGCGCAGCAGATCCTGATAATCGTCGACGGCCTGGATCACCGCGCACAGGAAGAGCAGAAACTGCGCGTTCTGCGCGGGCGTGTCGCCGGGCTCGAGCAGATTCACGCCGGTGTCCGTGGTGATCGACCAGTTGTTGTGCTTGCCGCTGCCGTTGACGCCTTCAAAGGGCTTTTCATGCAGCAGGCAGACCATGTCGTGCTTGCGGGCCACCTTCTGCAGGATCTCCATCGTCAGCTGGTTGTGGTCGGCCGCGATGTTGGTGGTCGTGTAGAACGGCGCCAGCTCGTGCTGGCCCGGGGCGACCTCGTTGTGCTCGGTCTTGGCCATGATGCCGAGCTTCCAGAGCTCCTCGTCGACCTCCTTCATAAAGGCGGCCACGCGGGGCTTGATCGCGCCGAAGTAGTGATCCTCCAGCTCCTGTCCCTTCGGCGGACGGGCGCCGAACAGCGTTCGGCCGGTGATCATGATGTCCGGGCGCTTCTCGTACGCCGACCGGTCGATCAGAAAATACTCCTGCTCTGGGCCGACGGTGGTCCGGATGGAGCGCACGTCGGTATTGCCGAACAGCCGGATCACGCGCATGCCCTCGCGGTTGATGGCCTGCATCGAGCGCAGCAGCGGCGTTTTCTTGTCCAGCGCTTCCCCGCTGTAGGCGCAGAAGGCCGTGGGGATGCACAGGACGCCGTCCTTGATAAAGGCGTAGGAGGTGGGATCCCAGGCGGTGTAGCCGCGCGCCTCAAAGGTGGAACGGATACCGCCCGAGGGGAAGCTGGAGGCGTCCGGCTCGCCCTGGATCAGCTCGCGGCCGGAGAACTCCATGATCACCCGCCCTCCGCCGACCGGAGAGATAAAGCTGTCGTGCTTCTCGGCGGTGATGCCGGTCATCGGCTGAAACCAGTGGGTAAAATGCGTCGCGCCTTTTTCGATCGCCCAGTCCTTCATCGCGTTGGCGACGACCGTGGCCGCTTCACTGTCCAGACGGGTTCCGTCGTTGATCGAGCTCTGCACCTGTCGAAACACCTCGACCGGCAGACGCTCGCGCATCACGGAATCGTTGAAGACCATCGATCCGAACAGCTCTGAAACAGGATTCATACAGCTTTCCCTCTTTTCTTCTTATATTTTTTCATCAAAGCGAAAAAGGCGCATGCCCTTCCGCATGTCGCCTTTTCCCTTCAACATGGACGGATTATACGACTCGTAATGCCGCTTGTCAAGAAGGTGACAAAGAAAATTTTTATTCTTCGTCCCGATTCTATGTTCCGGCCGAGGCTCCTATGACAGGCCGAAAGCGACGCTTGCAAGATTGCGCGAGCGGTGTTACAGTAAAGAAAAAACGGGAGGTGCCCGCCATGAGCCTGACTTCTCTCGCGCTCCGCTTCGCCGCGCCCGCCCCGAAGCTCGAGCGCTTCGATCGTTTTCTGTTCATCGGCCCGCATCCGGACGACGTCGAGATCGGCGCGGGAGCCACGGCCGCGAAGCTGCGCGCGCTGGGCAAAAGCGTGAGCCTTCTGATCTGCCTCGACGGGCGCTTCGGCCTTGAAAACGCGCCGCCGGGCACGACGCCGGAGCAGCTGATCGCCATCCGAAAGCGCGAAAGCCTCGCCGCCGCCGCGGCGCTGGGCCTGGACGAGCCGATCTTCCTCGGGCTGAGCGACGGCGCGCAGTATACGCGGGAGGAGCTGACGCGCGGCATCGCCCGCGTGATCGGCGAAACGCAGCCGGAGGTCATTTTCGCGCCGGACCCCTTCGTCGCCAGCGAATGTCACGCCGACCATCTCGCGGTCGGCGAAGCGGCGCGCGAGCTCGCCTTTTTCGCGCCCTACCCAGAGATCATGGCGGCGTATGGAGCGCGCAGCGCGCCGGTCCGGGCGCTGGCTTTCTATATGACCGCGCGGCCGAACCGCTTCGTGCCCTCCGGACCGTACCCGGAAAAGCAGCTTCGGGCGATCCGCTGTCACGAGAGCCAGTTTCCCGAGGGCTCGGAGGCGCTGCGCTCGGTAGAGCTGTATCTGAAGCTGCGCGCAGCCGATTTTGGCCTGCGCTGCCTCCGCGGGCGCGCCGAGGGCTTCCGCGTGCTGGGACAAACGCAGATGCACTGTCTGCCCGAGGCCGGGCTTTGACGAAAACGCCGCCGTTCAAAACGAACGGCGGCGTTTTCGCGTCTTTTTCAAGCCCGTTTTCAGGGGAGCATCGCTTCGATCATGCCCTTCGAGCGGACGCCGACGGCGGCGTTCTTCACCTCGCCGCCGACGAAAACCATCAGCGTCGGGATGCTGCTCACGCCGTAGCGCGCGGCGAGCTCGGGCGCCTCGTCCACGTCGATCTTTGCGACCTTGATCCTGCCCTCCTGCTCCTCCGCGATCTTTGCGACCGTGGGGGCCAGCATCCGGCAGGGGCCGCACCAGGTGGCCCAGAAATCCACCAGCACGGGCTTGTCCGAGCGGAGCACTTCCTGTTCAAAATTGGTTCCGGTAACGATTACTTCAGCCATGTTTCTTCTCCTTTATTGTACGATTTCTTCGATAAAGCCGCGGATCGTGTCCTCGTCCATCGAGCCGATCTGCTGATGGTGCAGCGTTCCGTCGGCGTTGATGAACAGCGTGACCGGGATAGCGTTGACGCTGTAAGCGTAGACGCCGCTGTACTCCGTGTCGAAATACAGCGGAAAGCTGTAGCCGTACTCGGCCGCGAAGGCTTTGACGCTCTCCACGGTATCGGTGGTGCCGTCCGTCAGGTTGACCATCATGAACACCACGTCGTCGCCATATTCGGCGCACAGCTCGTCAAAATGGCCCAGCTCGCTGCGGCAGGGGCCGCACCAGGTCGCCCAGAAATTGACGACGATGGGTTTTCCGAAAGCGTCCGACAGCTTCACGGCGTTCCCGTTCACGTCCAGCACGGTAAAATCGGCCGTCGCGTCCGGCGAGATCTTGACGGCTTCCGGTTCCGACGGGCTCTCCCCGCTTTCCGCGGCGGGCTCTTCTCCGTCCTTCGCGTCCTCCCGGTCCTCCGTCTTTTTCTTGCGTCCGGCGCTCTCTTCCGTGTCTTCTTTTTCCTGCCGCTGCATCAGATCCAGACCCTTGTAGGCCAGAACCCCGGCGGTGAGCACGCCGATCAGCAGCACGAACAGGATAATGATTTTCCCGGTTCTCGTCATAAGATAACTCCTCCTATCGCACGACCGACATCAGCCGGCCGAGCCATCCGCAGGCCATGCAGACGCCGACGGCGATCAGAAAGACGCCGCAGACGAGATTGATGACCCGATAATGCTTTTTGATCGCCGAAAACAGGCCCTTGAGCTGTTCGAGCAGGGCCGCGGAAATCAGAAACGGCACGCCGAGTCCCAGCGAATAGCACAGCAGAAGCAGCAGCCCCTGCAGCGCCGTGCCGGAGCTGGAGGCGAGCATCAGCGCCGAGCCGAGAAACGCGCCCACGCAGGGCGTGAGGCTGACGGCGTAGACGAGCCCGAACACGAAGGCCGAGAAAAGGCCCGTCACGCTCTTTCCCGAGCTCATCCCCCTGAAGAAGGGCAGCGGGATCACTTCCAGATAGGCCAGGCCGAACACGATGACCAGCGCGCCGCAGACGAGCTCGACCCAGCGCCTCTGCCGGACGAAAAACGAGCCGACCGTCCCGGCCGCGACGCCGAGCAGACAAAACATCGCCGTAAAGCCCAGAACGAACATCGCCGAGCGCGCGAGATTGGCCTGTTTTTTCTCCTCTCCGCCGGCAAAATACGAGAGATAGACCGGCAGCAGAGGCAGCATGCAGGGCGAAATGAACGAGATCAGGCCCTCCAGAAAGGTAATAACGTATTGCATATTTTTCGCCGACGCGCGCTCCCCGTTTACTTCAGCAGCGCGTTTTTATTCTCCTGCAGTTCGTTGACGGCCTTCTTGTCCAGCGGATAGAAGAAGCGCAGGATCAGGAAGACGAGCAGGAACAGCACCGCCGGGATCATGACGGAGGAGTTGTACATGCTCTGCAGCTTCTCCGGCGTCAGGCCCTCGGTCTTCAGCTCGCTGCCGTTATAGCCGATGGTCAGCAGCGGCACGTTGATGAGGATAACGGCCACGGTCTGCCCCAGCTTGCGCATGAAGGAATAGAACGCGTAGCTTGTCGCCTCGTCACTGAGCCCGTAGGTGACCTTGTTGTAGTCGATGGCGTCGGAAGCCAGCACCCAGACCAGCAGGAAGATGAAGGCGGTGCCGATGCCGGCCATCAGGTTGGCGATCAGATACAGCCAGACGTTGGTGACGCCGAAGATCGCCAGCACGAACAGCGCCAGATAGAACACGGCTGCCAGCAGCACGCCGTAGCTGCAGACCTCGCGGCGGCCGAAACGGTTGCCGAGCTTCGAGGCGAAGAACATGATCACCGCCACCGGGAGATACTGGAACACCGTCGGTAGCATCGTCAGCCCCGGCTGCTTGAAGAAGTGGTGGAACAGATAGGAGTTGTAGCCCTGGCCGAACATCTGCGCGGCGAGGAAGAGCATGCTCGCAAGGCTCACCGCCATGAAGGGACGGCTCTTCAGCAGCGTGCGGACGACCTTCATCGTCTGGCCCTTCTGCTTCGGCTCGGGCCGGGATTCCACGCGCTCCTTCGACCAGCGGTAGCAGAGCATATACGCGGCCACGCTCAGCACGGCGATCAGCGCGGCGCCGAAAAAGACGCGGTTCTGATCCATGACCTTGACGTCCTTCGCGATCTCCACGTAGCAGAAGCTGGCCAGCGCCATGGCCGGCATCGCGCCGAAGGTGGAGCCGATGGAGCGGAACACGGACAGGGAGGAGCGCTCCTTGTCGTTGGAGGTAATGACCTGCGCAAGCGAGCCGTAGGGGATGTTGATGCAGGTGTAGAGCATGCCGAAGAGAATGTAGGTCACGTAGATCCACACGATCTTGCCGGTGGGAGAGAAGCCGCGCACGTCAAGGAACATCAGCACGGCGGAGACGGCGACGGGCAGCGCGAAGATCTTGATCCAGCGGCGGTAGCGGCCGTCCGCGGCGGGCTTGGCCCGGTCGATCAGGCGGCCCCAGATCGGGTCGTTGATCGCGTCCCAGATACGGGCGACGATGAACATGATCATCACGTTCAGCACGCTGATCTCCAGCACGTCGGTGTAGTATTTGTTCAGCACGCTCTGGGTCAGGCCGAAGACGAGGCAGGACGCCAGATCGCCCATCGCATAGCCGATCTTGTCGCGCGCTTTGATGCCGCTCGTCTTTTCAATGTAGCTTTGCTGCATACGGATCCTCCTTGATAGTTTTTTCAAACTGGCCGGTTTTTATTCTACCCGAAGCGCCGTCTTTCGTCAACCTCTTTTCTCCGGGCTTCGCATGAACGACGGCGGAGACGCAGCCGCGCCTCCGCCGTTTTCCGCAATTCGAGCTCGCTTAACTCCGCGTCACGCTCCAGCCGGTGGCGTTGAAGGAGTTGATGTAGATCTTTCCGTCCGAGGAGGTCGCGCGAACCGTGTACCAGTACTTCACGCCCTTTTCGGCCGTCGTATCGATATAAGTCGTGTCCTGAACGTTTGCCAGCACCTGCCACTTGCTCTCGCCGTCGACCTTGCGGAAGACGCGGAAGTATTTCGCGCCCGCAGGCTTCTCCCAGGTGATGCTGACGCCTTTGGATCTGTTTCTGAGCTCGGTGATCTTCGCCATCGCGATATAGGTGCAGGTGCGCCCGGTCTCGTCGCACGGGCTGCTGGTGCGGCCGTTCGAGTCGATGCACTCCACCGTGTAGGTGTAGCGGTTGGAGGATTTCGCCGTCGTGTCGATCAGTGTGCACTCCGTCGTCGTGCCGACCTCGTGCCAGGCCGTCTCGCCGATCGTCAGGTTCTTGCGCAGCAGCCGGTAGCCTGCCGCCTTGTCCACGGCGTTCCAGCTCACGCGCACGCCCGTCGCGCTGTTGAAGGCCTCGGTCAGCACCGGCTTTTTCAGCGGACGCATGCTCCAGCCGCGGTCGTTGTAGGAGTTGATGACCACCTTGTTGTCCATCGACACGCCGCGCACCGTGTACCAGTACTTGGTTCCGGTCTTGGCCGTCTTATCGAGATAGGAGGTGCCCTCGACCACCGCGAGGACGGTCCATTTCTTGGCGCCGTCGGCCTTGCGCATCACGCGGAAGTTCTTGGCTCCCGCGGGCTTCGACCAGGCGAGCGACACGCCGGAGGCCGTCGCTTTCAGCTCGGTGATGCTGGACATCGCGATGTAGGTGCAGGTGCGGCCCTCCGCGTCGAAGGGGCCGTTCTTCGCGTTCTTGTCCAGCGGACGCACGGTGTAGGTGTAGCGGTTGGAGGATTTCGCCGTCGTGTCGATCAGCGTCAGCGCCGTTGTCGTGCCGACCTTGTGCCACTCCTTCTCGCCGGTCGTCAGATTTTTGCGCAGCAGCTCGTATTTCGACGCGCCGCTGACCGCCTTCCAGCTCACGCGAACGCCTGTCGCGCTGTTGAAGGCCTCGGTCAGCTCCGCCATAGGCAGAGAGCTGGCGTTGAACAGCGGATAATTGCTGTTCTCGGGATAGACCTGGGCGTGCTGATAGTAGTAATCGTTGCCGTCGTAGTACGGTCCGTAGGCTTCCTCGTAGACGTACTGATACAGCTCGTCGAGCGTGACGATCCTGCTGCCGTCCGTATCGGCCGGGAAGCCGGAGCCGGCCGCCTCGGCAATGGAGGCGGTAAAGTAGTTATAGCTGTCCCCGGACGACTCGGTGCCCCAGCTGCTCTCCATGTGGGCGGCCGCCGTCAGCACATAGAACTTGGAGTCGCGGAATTCGCCGGTATTGCGAACCTCGCCTTCCGCCTCGGAAAAAGCCCGGATCGCCGCGCGGGTAAACGCCTCGTCGGCCTGCGCCGCCGCCGCCCGATCGCCGTTGCTCACAACGGCGGCGCCGGAGCCGCAGCTTCCGAGGATGACGATCACCTTGCCCGGGACCGCCTTCAGCCAGTTGGCCAGGTCGATCAGCTGCAGATATTCGACGTAATAGCTGTACGAAGGGTCGACCATCACCAGCGCTCCGGCGTCTTCGCCTTCTTCAACCGAGGTCTCGCCGTGCGTCGCGATAAAGACCAGGGACACATCGTTGCTGTCCGCGCCGGCGAAGGTCTCGTTGATCGCCTCGTGCATGCCCTCACAGGAAAGATTGAATTTGCTGGTGACGGAATACTTCCCGCCCATCGGCCCGTAGACGCTGCCGAGCATCTGGCTCATCAATTCAACGTCGGTGCGGTTGCGATTGGCGGTCTCCGAGCCGTACCACCAGCCCCAATAGAAATTGACCTCTCCGACCAGCAGGGCGCGGTAGGTCACAGCGCTGTCGTTGGCCGCCGAAGTTTCCGGCGCGGCCGTAGCCGGATCAACAAGCTCGATCGTGTCCTCCTCCGGATCCACGAGCGTAAGCAGTTCAGGCTCTTCCGCCGTTTCCGGCCCCTCGGCGAAGCTGGCCGGGAGAAGGGTCAGCAGCATAAGGGCGGCAAGCAGCAGAGACAGCAGGCGTTTTTTCATCGTTTTAAAACCTCCCGGAATCAAAGTTTGTCCTTTTTACCCACGTTCTTTATATCACAAAAGGGCAGGCAGTACAAGAACAAATCGAAATTAATTCCGGCCGGGCGCGGCAAGCGGCGCTGCGAGGGGAGATGCTCTTTCAGGGGAGCCAAAACGGGCGGACGCGAGGTTTTTTGAGACCTCGCGCCCGCCCGGGCTGTATTTTCATGTTTTGTCTGTCCTTCTGAGCGCCGGCGAAAAGCCGCTCAGAACGGCCGGAGCTTGATTTCGCCGTAGCGGATCGCAAACTGCTTGCGGTCGATGATCTGGGCGTATTCGTCGTAAACGCGGGGGATCAGCACTTCCCAGGGGATCGGGATCGTCTCCTTCGCCTTCTGTCCGATCTGGCCGACGTAGCCCTCCTGTGAGAAAATGCGGACGATCTCGTTTTTCATCGCCAGCGCGTTTTCGTCGGCGACGAAGCCGTTGACCCCGGGCTTGACGGACTCGGCCGCGTTGGAGCCGCGGGTCAGCAGCGAGGGGACGCCCATCGCCGCCGCCTCGCGCACGACGAGCGGCGTGTTGTCATAGACGGAGGGGAAGAAAAAGAGGTCGTGGTTGAGGAAAACGCCCGACAGCAGATCCCGGTCGGCAATCACGCCGGTGAATTTCACCTGTTCGTCCGTCAGGCCGATCGCCTTCGCGTAGTCCTTGATCTCGGTCTCGTGGATGCCGGTGCCGACGACCGTGAGCCGATAGTCGTCCGATTCGCTGCACAGCAGACGGAAGGTGTCGAGGATCAGACGGAGGTTCTTCTGCCAGATCTGGTGGCCGACAAAGAGCAGCCTGTGCTTGCCCTGCGGCAGGGAGAAGGTCTCGCGCGCCCGCTCGCGCAGCTCGTCCGGATTGGCCGGGGCTCTGAAGCTCGTCCCGTTCGTCATGACGGTGATCTGCCCCTTGTAGCCGTAGGAGCGCAGGGTCTCGGCCGTGCCCTCGGAGCAAGCCCAGACCGCGTCGCACAGGTTGTAGAAGCCGACGACCCATTTGGAGACGAAATCCGCCGCGACGGAGCTGCGGGTATACTGCATCGCGTCGTCCCGGTATTTGGAATGGAAGGTGGCGACGACCGGGATCTCCAGCTTTTTCGCCAGCGTCAGCGCGTAGGTCCCGGAGAAGAACGGGCTGTGCGCGTGGAAGATATTGCAGCCCTTCCCCATGAGCTCCTGCGTCAGCTTCACGTCGAGATGGGGCGCCGCGAGCGTATACTCCGCGCCGGGAATGTTGACCGCCAGCTCCCGGAACACATCGTAGGGCAGCGCTGCGTCGTCGTACTCCTCCTTCTGCTTGGGGCAGACCACGCAGGAATAAGAGGTCTTGTTCATATTCAGCGCATAGTTGTGCACCGTCTGCACCACGCCGTCGATCAGCGGAAAATAGACGTCGATAAACTGGCCGGAGCGGATCTCTTCAGGCTTGAGCATCAAAAGCTTCCTCACTTTCGTGTTTTTTCGGACAGCGTATCAAAATCCCGGAGCGCAAAACTCCGGGATTTCTCTTTCTGGAGCGGATGATGGGAGTCGAACCCACCTTATCGGCTTGGGAAGCCGGAGTTCTACCGATGAACTACATCCGCATTTTCGATCAAGGGGCATTATAGCACAGCGGCCGGAAAAGTTCAAGACCCAATCGGCCGCGCTTTTTCGATTTGCGCTGCGCCGCGCTTCATAGGCTCCGCACCGGGGTCATATACATGAAGCAAAATCCGCGCGGATGCAAAACGCCGCGCACGGGGAGTGTTGTCCGTGTACAGGAGCCTTGAGGAACGGGCCTGCGAGCTGGCCGTGTACCTCCTTGAAAACGAAAGCACCGTCCGCGCCGCAGCCGAGCGCTTCGGCGTATCGAAATCCACCGTACACAAGGATCTGACCGAGAGGCTGCCGGGCGTCAACCGGGCACTCTACCGCCGGGTGCGCGAGCTGCTCGACCGCAACAAGGCCGAGCGGCACATCCGCGGCGGTCTCGCGACGCAGCGGAAATACCGCGGGGAGGCGGCGCTCGCCCGCCCGTGACGCTCCGGCGGAAAAATTCGTAGAAAACGGAAAAACGGGCTTGGAGAACCGCGTCTTTCGTTGTATAATAGTTTCGTTGAGCCAAAACAAAAGAATTGGGAGGTATACCGCTTATGATTATGGACTGCTCCAAGTACGTCGGCCCCTGCTCCTGCGGCAAGAACCACGAGCTGGAGACCAAAATGGTCGTCGTCGAATACGGCGCGCTCAACCGCTTCGAGGAATACATGGCCGCCGCGGGACTGGCCGGAAAACGCCGCACCGTGGTCTACGACAGCAATATCTACGCTCTCACCGAAGGCAAGCACGTCAAGGCCGATCAGGAGATCGTGCTGCCGGCTCAGGGCCTGCGCAGCGAGGACGTGCTGATCGAGGCCATGATGGAGAAGCTCGACCGTCCGGAGGTGCTGGTCGCCTTCGGCGCCGGCACGATCATGGATTTCGGGCGCTACCCCGCCTACAAGCTCGGCATCCCCTTCGTCGCGATCCCGACCCTCGCCAGCTCCGACGGCTTTACCGCCAGTATCTGCTCGGTGATCCTCGACGGGCAGAAGAAGTCCATCCGCATGAAGGCGCCCGCCCTCGTCGTGACGGATCTGGACATTATCAAGGGCGCGCCGCTGCGTCTGGTCAGCTCCGGCGTCAACGACATCCTCGCCAAGTATATCTCCCTCGTCGACTGGAAGATCGCCGCGCTCGTCTCCGGCGAGGACTACTGCCCGATGGTTGCGGGACTGGCGCAGGAGGCGCTGGACATCATGCGCGAGGCCGCCGACCGGATGGCCGCGACCGGCGAGGTCGATCACGAGGCGATGACGATGGCGCAGATGAAGAGCGGCCTGACCATGCAGCTCTGGAGCGATTCGCGCGCCGCCTCGGGCGCGGAGCATCTGATGGCCCATCTCGTGGAGATGAAGCCGCCGCGCTTTGAGAAGGCCGAGGGCATCCACGGCGAATGCGTCGGCGTCGGCACCTTCGCCTGCGTCAAGGAGTACCACCGTCTGGCGGCCCTGCGCCCGAAGGCGAAGCCCTTCGTGCCGCTGAGCGGCGAATGGGTCATGGAGAAATTCGGCGAACGGCTGTACGACGGCATCATGAAGGAAAATGCCCGCGACGTGCTGGGCACCTTCGATCCGCAGGCCATCGTCGATCACTGGGACGAGATCACCGCGCTGATCGGCACGATCCCCTCCGTTGAGGATATGGAGGCGCTGTACAGGGGCTGCGGCTGCAAATACCTGCCGGAGCACATCGGCATCGACCCCTCGCTCGAGCGGGAGATGCTGGACATCTCCGCCGCGATCCGCAACCGCCTGACGCTGATCCGCATGAAGCGCGTGCTGGACTTCGGCGAATAAGCGGCGAACAAGCAGAGCATAAGCCCGGGAGACCGTTTTCCGATCTCCCGGGCTTTTTTTCGTTCCGTTTCGTTCAGTATTCGTATGCTTCGACGGTGTAGCCGGCGTCGGTGAGCAGCTGCACGAGGCCGGGCTCGTTGGCCATGTGCGCCGCGCCGACCGCGAAGAACACGGTCTGCCCGCTCGCGAGATACTCCTTCGCCCGCTCGGCCATGCCGAGGTTGCGGTCGTCCAGCATTGCGCGGTTGTAGTCCTCGATCATGGCGATCTGCTCCTCGGTGTATTCTTCCCCGTCTTCCTCTTCCGTCGTCTCGCCCTCCAGCATAGTCCAGAATTCCTCGCGGTCGCCGGAGAGCCAGAGCTCGTAGAGCTCCGTCAGATCGTCGCCGTAGGTATCCTGCGTATCCAGCTCCTCCCGGATCTTCAGCAGATTGAGCTCGTCGGGAAAGCTGTTGAGCAGCTCCATCTGAAAAGCGGCGGATTCCACGTTCAGCACCGGGATGCCCCGGTCGTACGCGTGATGGATCAGCAGATTGTCCATGCCGAAGTCGGTTTCCAGCGGGCAGTAGAGCTCCCTCATCGCCTCGTCGACCAGCTGGGACCACATGCTGAGGTTGTAGCGCTTAAACAGTCCCGGCATCAGACCGACCTGCGACAGCAGATCGCAGACCTCGTCGTACAGCTCCTCCGGCATATAGTCCGTGATCGTCGACCCATCGGTCAGCACAAACTGCGCCATATCTTCCATCATGGCGTTCACGTCCGCGCCGTAGGCCACGATATCGAATTCCACCGCCAGCGCGTCGCAGCTTTCGAGCACCGGCGCGATTCGTTCGAGCACTCGCTCGTTGCGCTCGTCGCCGACGTGGATCGTGCCGAAAAGATACAGCGTGTGTCCCTCCACGTCCGTGACCTTCCACATCAGCGGGGAGACGGGCGTGTCGTCCGGGATCGCCTCAGGCGCGGGCGTTTCAACAGGCTCCGGAGTCGCTTCCGGCGCGGGCGTTTCCGCAGGCTCCGGGGTCGCTTCCGGCGCGGGCGTTTCGGCCTCCGCCGGTTCCGTTTTGTTCGCCGGGGCTGCGCAGCCCGTCAGCAGACCGACCAGCAGCAGGGCCGTCAGCAGGATCGCAAGGATTCTTTTCATGGTTTATGTCCTCCGAATCGGTAAAGCTTGTCATCTATGAAAATACACCGCGGCGCCTGGCTTGTCAACCGATTACGGCCCTCTTGCGTTATTCGGGAAAAGACGATATAATATAAGACTCTATAATGGATGAGTATTGACATTTTGTTTGGGAGGCGAAGGATGTGCTGACGGTCCCCGTTCTTGTTCTGTCGTCGGCGCTGCTGCTGGCGATCATGCTCAATCTGGCGCTCAAGCCGGCCTTCTCCGCCAGGCTCACCGGCTTTGCCATGCTGCTGGCCCTGCTCGGCGGTCTGATTTTCTATTCCTTCGGCTATGCCGAGGCGACCGGCGACCTCGCGCTGAGCGTGATCCGGACGCCCCTGGCCGTGTTCCGCATGTTTGTCGGCGTCAACGATCTCGCCGGCATCGAAAACACCGCTCTCGTTTCCACGCGGCTCGGCCTTTTCCTGTTCTGGCTGGTGCATCTGGTCGCCTTCTTCACGGTCGCCAGCGCCGCGATGCTCACGCTCGGCTCCGCCCTTCTGCGGCGGCTGCGGATGCTGCTGTCCCGCCGCGGCGATCTGACGCTGATCTACGGCGTCAGCGAGACGAGCCTGGCTTTCGCAAAAGCCTGCCGCGCCGCAGGCAGCTCCGCCGTCGTTTTCGTGTCCGAGGCTCTCGACGCCAAAACCGTCGACCGGATCGGCGAGCTCGGCATGTCCGTGCTGACCGGAGAGGACGCCGTCGGCTCGAAGCCCTCGGCGCTGCGCGCGCTGCGGCTCGGCAAGCGGCGCGTCAGCGTCTTTGCGCTCGACCCGGCGGATGACAAAAACCTCGCCTACGCGCTGAAGCTGCGCGAGGCGCTGGAAAAGGCCGGCGTCGCGCCGGAAAACACCCGCCTGACGCTCCCCGGCGACGACGAGATCATCGCCTCGCTGGTACAGGTGTCGCCGGAGCGGTACGGCTTCGGCTACGTCAACGTCTTCGATCCGGCGGAGCTCAGCGCCCGCGCGCTGATCCGTCTCTGCCCGCCCTGGGAGCTCGTCCGCTTTTCGCCGCAGGGCGAGGCGCTGGACGCTTTCGACTGCGCTGTCGTCGGCTTCGGACGCCACGGGCAGACCCTTCTGAAGGAGCTGGTCAAAAACGCGCAGTTTTCCGGCAGCAGCTTCCACGCCGCGGTCTTCTCCCCCGCCTACGAGCAGGAGTGCGGCGCGCTGACCGTGGAATGCCCGGAGCTTTTCCGGCGGTATGATATCGAGAGCTATGCCGCCGACGGACGCAGCCGCGTGTTTTTCGACTATCTCTCCCGGCGGCTCGACTCGCTCAGGCTCGTCGTCCTCTGTACCGGCAGCGACCGAGTGAACGCCGAAATCGCCGAGAGTCTGCTTCTCTTCTTCCGCCGTCACGGGGCCGAGCATATCCGCGTTGTGCGCTGCGACCGGCAGGGCGTGCGCCTGCAGCGGCGCGTCGGCGAGCCGATCGAGCAGCTCGACATTTGGACGCCCGCCTTTCTCTCTGCGGAGGAGGCGGACCGAAACGCGATCCTGCTCAACGCCGTCTACGATGCGAGCGATCGCAGCGACTGGGACAAATGGGTCGCCTGCGACAGCTTTTCAAAGATGTCCTCGCGCGCCTCGGCGGACTTCGCGCCCGCCTTCCTCACGATCTCCCACAGCGACCGCCAAGCGCTGGCAAAGGGTCTCTGGAAGCCGGAGGGGGAGCTGCTGGAGCGTCTCGGCGAGACCGAGCATCTGCGCTGGTGCGCCTTCCACGCCGCGATGGGCTACGTGCCGATGAGCCATGAGCTCTTCGAGGAGCGCGCGCTGCAGTACCGGCAGGCGCTCGACGCCGGCGTCAAAGCCCCGCTCCGCCCGGCGAAGGACGCCCGGCGGCGGCTTCACGCCTGTCTGATCCCCTGGTCTGAGCTGGACGCGCTCTCGGCCGAGGAGGAGCGTCTGACCGGGCGCAGGACGGATTACCGCCAGGTCGACCTGAACAATGTGCTGGCGCTGCCGAAGCTGCTGGCCGAAGAGACGAACGGAGGCAAATCATGAAACGATCGCTCAAGCTCCTGCTGGGCTCGCTGCTGATCTATGCTCTGCTGCTGGCGCTTCTCCTGTGGGCCGAGTCCGGCGCCGAGGGCGGCCGGATCAGCACGATCGGCGAAGCGATCTGGTATTCGCTGATCACGATCACGACCGTCGGCTACGGCGATCTCACGCCGGTGACGCCGGTTGGCCGGCTGGTCGGGCTGGTCTTCGCCTTTTGCAGCATCGGCATCCTGACCGCGCTGATCGCGCTCGGCCTGCGGCTGATCCGCGGCGGTCTCCTTCCGACGCTGCGCCTGTTTTTCAGCCGCTCGCGGCCCTGGTACGTCTTTACGGAGGACAGCCCCGAGGCGCTGCTGCTCGCCTCCTCGCTGCTCCGCGAGGATCCGAGCGCGCTGCCGATCTTCCCGACCGCGGCCAAAAACGCGCCGAAGGGCGCCGTAAAGGCCGACCGGAGCGCCGAAAGCCTGGTCAGGATGCGCCGCGGCGGCTCGATGTCCTTCTTCTTTCTGGGGGAAAACGGCTGGAAAAACTACGCCGCCGCCCTGCGGAGCGCGCAGGCGGGGCTCCCCTCCTACTGCATGACGGAGGTCTCCCCCGCCGTCGAAGCGCCGGAAGCCCTGCATCCCTTCAGCTTGAACGACGCGATGGCGCGTCTCTACTGGCAGAGCGAGCCGCTGCGCCCGGAGGAGACGTGCATCGTGCTGATCGGCTCCGGCGGCGCGGCCGAGGCCCTGCTCGAGCGCGCGCTGCTCACGAACGTCTTTCCCCTGCCGCGGCGGATCGAATACCACTGCTTCGGCGTCGGCGAGAGCTTTGCGAGGCTCCGCCGGGAGCTGACCGATTCGCTGCTTCCCGAGGGCCGCGACGGCGATCTGCTCGTCTTTCACGGCGAGCACTGGGCCGAGCAGGCCGAGCTTCTCCGCCGGGCCGACCGCGTGCTGCTGTGCGCCGCCGAGGACGAGGAAAACCTGCGCGTCTTCAACGAGCTGCGCCGCGGCTTCGTCTGCCGCGGACAGCTTCGGCTGCGCCTGAAGCTGCGCGTGGAGGGCGTCCCCTCCTTCGGCGCGCTCGACGAGACGCTGACGCCGGAAAACGTGCTGCGCAGCGAGCTCGACCGCCGCGCCATGCTGCTCAACGAGATCTACAACCGGAACGCCGGGATGACCCGCTCCTGGCGGGAGCTGAGCCCCTTCCTGCGCGCCAGCAATATCGCCGCGGCGGATCATATCCCCGTCAAGCTGCGCATCCTGCTGGGAGAAAGCGCCCCAGCCGAGCCGAAGGCGGCCGATTATCTCGAGGCCCGCAGACGTTTCGACGCGCTCGACCCCGACGATCGCGAGCTGCTGCGCGAAACGGAGCATCGGCGCTGGCTGCGCTTCCACCGCCTGTACAACTGGCACTGGGCCGAACAGCGGAGCGATAAAGAGCGGCTTCATCCGGCGCTGTTGCCCTATTGGGCGCTCAGCGACGAGGACCAGGCCAAGGACGACTACGCCTGGCAGCTTCTGAGCAAGCTCGCCGAAACCGAAAAAGGCGCCTGAACGGAGGCGAACACGATGGAACGAAACTACATCGCCTTTATCAGCTACCGTCATCTCCCGCTGGAGATGGCGACGGCCAAAAAGCTGCATAAGCGCATCGAGCATTTTCTGATCCCGAAGGAGCTGCGGAAGGACGGGCGAAAGAAGCCCGGCCTCGTTTTCCGCGACCAGGACGAGCTGCCGATCTCCAGCAACCTGAGCGAGAACATCGAGCAGGCGCTGGATCACTCGGAATATCTGATCGTCATCTGCACGCCGGAAACCGCGAAATCCCGCTGGGTCCTGCGCGAGATCAGCTATTTCCTCGAGCACCACGACCGGGATCACGTGCTGGCCCTGCTGGCGGACGGCACGCCGGAGACGGCCTTTCCCGCTCCGCTGACGGAGGTGCGCTCGCCGGAGGGAGACATCGTCCGCTTCGTCGAGCCGATGGCGGCCAACATCGTCGCCGACAGCCCCTTGAAGCGTGAGCGGCTGTTTCGCACCGAGAGCCTGCGCATTCTCGCCGCGCTGATCGGCTGCCCCTACGACGCGCTCTACCGGCGCGAGCAGCGCTTCAAGCTCCGCCGCGCGACCGCGGCCGCCGTCGGCGTGGCGCTGGTAGCCGCGGCCTTCATCGGGATGCTCCTCAACCGCAACGCGATGATCCGCGAGGAGCTGCGGCAGTCGCTGATCAACGAGTCGAAGACCCTGGCGGCGCTGTCGCAGGAGGCCTATCGGGAGGGCGACTACAACGGCGCGCTGCGCTATGCGCTGCAGGCGCTGCCCGGCGAGGGAAACGAGCGCCCCTACGTGCCGGAGGCGGAGCTCGCGCTCTCGCAGGAGCTCGACCTGTACCGGAAAGGCGTGCTGCGCTACCGCCGCTCGGTCGAGCAGGAGGCTCCGATCCGACGGATCGCCCTGTCGGAAAACGGCTATCTGCTGGCGACGACGGATGAATTTGGCTCCCTGTACTGCTGGGATCTGTCGGAAAACCGGCTGCTGTGGAAAAACAGCGTCGGCGTCGCCGCCGATCTGCGTTTTCTGGAGACGCACGGCGCGCTGCTCGTCTACGGGAGCGGCGGTCTGACCTCCTTCGATCTTCAGAGCGGAAAGATCAACTGGCAGCTTGAGGACGGGGCTGTGGACTATCTGCTGAGCTCTCTCTCGGATTCCCTGGTGCAGAACAACCAGCTGAACGCCTATTTCCTCTCCCTTTACGGCTTCTTGTGCGTTTCCGACGACGAAAGCGCCTGCCTCCTGCGCTCGCTGCCGACCTCCGTCGGCGATGAATGCTTTACGCTTGTCGATCTCGACAGCGGCGAGGCGCTCCATCGCGGCGTTTTCAGCGGTCAGGAGCGCCGTCTGTGCCCGGCCGCCGTTCTCTCGCCGGACGCTTCCCTCGCCGCGCTTCTGCTGCAGCGCTCCGACGACAGCGACGTGGCCGATCTCTACCTCTGGCCCACAAGCAGCGAAAAGCTCATCCCGCTGGCGGAAGGGCTTCCCTTCTCCCCCGGCTCGACAGCGTATCGGCTGCTGTTCACCGACGACGGAAGCCTGCTGCTGGCCTGCGACGACAACAGCGGCGCGTCCTCGCTCCGGCTGTACGACGGCTCATCGACGCCTCGTTTCGAGGTCTCGCTCCCAAAAGAGCCGATCCTTCTCCGGCAGGGCTCTTCCGTCAGCTCCCTCGCCGGCTTTGAGCTCTTCGACGCCGCCGGCACGCGGGCCGTGATCGGCTGCAAGCGCGATCTGTATATGGTCGATCTGGAGGCCGGAACTCTCCTTTGGCAGCTGGAGCTCTCCGACAGTCTTGTCGCGGGCCGGCTGTACAGCAACGCCTGTATGTGCCTGGCGCTGAAAAACGGCACGGTCAGCTTCTGCACCGACGAAGGTCTGCTGACCGACACGATGGGGATCTACAATTTCCGCTGCGGCTACGCTCTGGCGGCAGCTGCGATCTCCGGTCCTTCCTTCGACGAATCCGGCATCCTCCTCGTACCGGAAATCTTTCCGCAGCGCGCCTCGCTTGTCCGCCAGATGGAAAACGTGAAATTCGAGCTCAAATCGCGGGTTTCCGCCTATTCCAGCCGCGTGTTCATGCTCCCGTCTCCCTCCCGCGCTCTGACCCTCTGTCTCGGCTACAATCCCGTTGACGAGCCCGTTGAGGCGCTGCTGCTCGGCGCGCAGGGCGATCCGATCGCCTCCGCCGCGCCGCCGGAGGACTGCGGCTGGGAGGACCCCGGTCTGCTGTATCTGACGGAGGAGGGGCTGCTGATCTCGCCGAAGGGCGTTTACGACGTGCCAAACGAGACGTTTACGCCGGCGGAGGAAGGCGCCTCGCTCGTGTCGGCCGTTTCCGCGCGCTCAGGCTCCGTTTTCAGCGCGGCCGTGACGCGAGGCGGCGAGCAGCGTCTCCTGCTTTTTGGCGACGGCGCTTTGGATCAAACGATCTCCTGCCCCGAGGGAAGCTGGACGATTGAAGCCGTCGGCGGCTGCGGCTGCGTGCTGCTGCGCGAGAAAGCGGGCTCGCTGACTCTGTACGGGCCGGAGGGCCGGTTCAGCGCGCTGAAAGGCGAGGACGGCTCGCTGTTCGCGCTCGGCGCGGACAAGCCCATGCTGGCCGCCTGGGACGGAGAAACGCTGCGGATCAAGGATCTGAAAGCGGACAGGACCGTCAAGGGGCCCTCGCTTCCCGCCACCACGGTCAGGCTGCTTTTTGCCGATCACGACCGGATGCTGCTCGCCTTTACCGGCAGCGGCGAGCTCTGCTTTATCGACAGTGCGAGCGGCGAGCTGCTGAACCGAAGCTCGCTCGCCGCCATGGGCGTGCAGTTCAGAGGCAGATTCGCCTCGTATTCGCTCGCCTCCGCTGCTGGAGAGGACCGCCTGCTGATCTTCTATAACGATCTGTATCGCTCGGAGGCCTTCTGCGTCGTCTACGACCGGGCGAGTCGGGGCGTCGCGGGCTTCAACGAGGGCGTCGGCGCTTATCTGCCGGGGCGTCCCAGTCTGGGCTCTCTGGAGCGCTTCGCCGAGGGTCTTCCCCTGCCCCACGCGGACGGCGTTCTGGTCTGCCCGGCGATGGAGCAGATCTACCGGAGCCCGTATTACAGCCGGAAAGAGACCTATATCGTCGCCGCTCTGTTGATCGGCGAATAAAAAGAGACGGAAAAACGCGCTTTTCCCCGCGCTGTTCTTCGGTGGCATCCCGCTGCCACACCGTCGCCGTCTATATCTCCCCGAAGGATCCCGAGCGTTATCTCGTTGCGGAGAATGAGATCCGCTGACCCGATAAGCTCCTGAGCAAAAACGCCCCCGCCGTTCACTTTTTTGTGAACGGCGGGGGCGTTTTTGCTCGTATGGACTTGACTTACTCAACGCGGGCGCAGCGTACCGTGACGCGGGAGCGTCCGCCGAGCGTGCAGGTAAACAGGGTCAGGCCGTACTCGGAATCGGTCATCTCCCGGACCGCCGTCGGCGCCAGGATCTCCTGCCGCGCGACCACGTAGCGGAACAGATTGCCCTCCATGTCTACCAGCAGCACCTCGCTGCCCTCCTCCAGATCGTTGAGCCGCCCGAAATGCTGGCTGAAATTGTGCGCGCAGAGCACGAGGTCGTCCATATAGGCCGAGCCGGCGTAGCGGCAGGGCGAGCGGTTGAGCGAGTTATAGTCCCAGTCGCTGCGGATCGGAAGCTCCAGATTCAGATCGGGGATGCTGAGCATCGCCACGTAATTCACGCCGTCCACGGTCCGGACGGTCATCTCGCGGTAGGGCTGCGGGGCTTCCTCTTCCTCCGCCTCCGGCTCAGGCTCCGGCAGCGTCGGCAGCGAAGGACCCGCCTCTTCCTTTTCGGCGGTGAGCTCCTCAATGACCGGCAGCAGCCGCTCCCGCTCCGCGGCGACGCTGACCTCGGCGCGCGCGTCCGCCAGCAGGTTGTTCACCGTCAGGCCGAAGGCGCCGAGCGCACAGAGGCCGCCGAGGATAAGCAGCGCGGTCGCGGACGGTTTTTTCCGCAGCGCGATCCCCAGCGCCAGAAGCAGCGCGAAGACCCCCAGCAGCGCCGGGACCGGCCACCACAGCATGCCCGTCTGCGGAAGCGTCTCGTCGCCCGGCGGGGGCGGCGTCGGCCTCGGCGTAGCCGTGGGCGTGGGCGTCGGGCTCGGCGTCGGCGTCGGCGTCGGCGTCGGGGAGAGCTCACGGTCGATCTTCGGGGAGGCTTCGACCTCGTAATCCCAGGCCTGATCGCGTTCGTTCCAGCAGGGCAGCGTGATCAGAAACGGCAGCGAATGATAGCGGACGCCCCGGTATTCCAGATCGTCGACGACGATGAGGTACAGCCCCTGCCCGATCCCCTTTTCGGCGTCGAAGACGGCTTTGCCCTCGTCGTCGGTCGTGCCTTTTGCGGTCGGGCTCAGCTTCTCGTCGGCGCAGAAGCGCTTCATCGCCTCGGCCAGCGCCGTCCAGTCGCTCCGGGTGCTCTTCCCGCTCAGATCAAAGCGGGCGGCAAAGGGCTCCGTCAGCGTCAGCTCGGCGTCCGCGGAGAGATCGCCGACGCGGTAAACCGAAAGCTCGCCGCCCGGCAGCGCCAGCTCCTCGTAGCTGAGCAGCACGGTCAGCTTCACCGGCCTGTCGGTTTCCACCGGCGCGGCGGCAAAGGCGCGCGCGGGCGCCGCCGCGGCCAGAAGCAGCAGCAGGCCGAGCGCCAGCACGAAACCGAGCAGGCGCGTATTCAGTTGTCGGATCCCGTGCTTCATCTGGCTTCTCCGGCTTTTCTTCAGTCTTTCGGTTCTTCTTCGGCTTTGTTTTCGTCCGGCTTTTCTTCCTCTTCAGCCGCTTGTTCCGTTTTCTCTTCCTCCGGCTTCGTTTCGGCCGGCGGCGTCATAGCGTTCTTCTTCTTCTTTTTTCTCCGTCCGACGCCCCACAGCGCGGCGATCACCAGCACGGCGAAGGCGGCGGCGGCGATCCTGACCATCTGGATCATCGGGTCGCGGGCGTTGACTTCCACCTCTTTCGTCACCTCGATGATCTCGACCTCTTCCTCCTCGTTTTCGATCCGGTGCGCGTGGACGAGCAGACGGTGCGAGTTGACGCCGTAGGGGGTGCAGGTCACGAGCGTGCAGAGATCCTTTCCCTCAAAAATGGACAGGCTGTCGATTTCGTAGGGAAGAACGGTTTCGATGCTGTCGACCTCGTAGGTCATCTTCTCGCCGAGGATCTGGATCAGCAGGAGGTCGCCGACCTCGACCTGATCCAGGTCGGTGAACAGTCGGGCCGAGGGAAGGCCCGTATGGCCCGTGAGGACCGTGTGCGTGTTCTCCCCGCCGACCGGGAAGGAGCTCCATTCGAGATGGCCGACGCCCTTTTGCAGCACCGGCTCGGAGGTCCCGTGGTAGATCGGCAGATGGATCTTGACCTTCGGAACGTCGATATAGCCCATCATGCCGTTTTCGGTCACGCGGAGGATCTCGTCGTAATGCTGCAGCGCATCCTCGGGCAGCTCCTCGCCGAGCTGCGCCGCGTAGAGCTGCTCGTTGTGCTCGATGGCCCGCGCCCACATCTCCTGAATGAACTCGTTGTCCATCGCGGCCAGGTTTTCCGCGTATTCGACGATCGCGTTCGACTGGTGGACGACGTTGTAGTAGTTGCTCACCGTCGGGTACAGGAGGATGCCCGCGCCCAACAGGAATATGATGAACGGGAAGATCCCGATTCTTTTCTTCTTTTTGGGTTTTTGCTTCGTGGGGACCGGCTCCGTTCCGTCCGTAACGGCCGACGCCGGCGCTTCCTTGTTGTCACTCATGCTTTTGTCCCCTTGAGGGAATGGTCGGTCCCGAGGCGTCTCCGGCGGGATCGCCGCTTTGCGGGAGGGACGGCTGTCGGCCGCCCTTGCGGGAGAGCGTCGTTTCCGGCGCTCTCCCTTTTTCGTCCCCGACCGGCGGGGGCTGTGCCGTCAGCCGGGGTTTCGCGCATGACGCGCGGAAAGGAACGGTTCAGCCGCGGGATCAGGCCTCGGCTTCGCCGCGCTTGCGGATGATGACGAAGATGATGGCGCCCGCGATCAGCAGACCGCCGACGACCGTGAAGATCGTGGTGCCGATGCCGCCGGTGCTGGGCAGGTTGGTGCCGGGCGTGTTGGCGACGTTAACGATCTCGGTCAGCGCAACGAGGATCTGATCCTCAGAGAGACCGGTCGCCGTGGACGCGGAACCGTCAACGGTCACGGGGATGGGATCGTTGAGCAGCGTGTAGCCGGCGGGGGCCGCGATCTCGATCAGCTCGTAGGAGCCGTCCTTCAGGCCCTTGAACTCGGCCTTGCCGTCGTTCGTCGTTTCAGCGATCGTGATGTTCGCTACGTTCAGATAATCCGCCTTGACGTTGATCGTCACACCAGCGTCGGTCGAATCGACGAAGTCCGCTTCAGCGACCCATTCCACTGCGCCGGTCGTCGTGTTGAAGTAATAATACTTATCCGCAGCGGTGTCTCTCAGGATGAACTTCGCACCTTCAAGCTTCTGCTCGGGAGCGCCGTTCTCGAACTTGTCGATCAGAATGCGGGAGGTGTAAACCTTCGTCTGCGTATCCTTCACGGTCAGATTGTCGGGATCGTTGCCGTAGGTCAGCACCGCGTCGTTTTCCGAAACAACGGAAACGGCGGCGTCGTTCACGGTCGCGGTATAGGTGATCTCGATCTTCTTGCCGGCCAGCGGGTTGACAGTTTCGGTCGAAGGATCAGCGGGGTCGGTGCGGCTCGGCTTGCCGCGCGTGAGCATATCCAGCGACAGCTCGAAGCCGTGGGCGTTATACCGCACCTCGTCGTCGCCGAGGATCGCGGAGGGATCGGTAACCTCCGTCAGCACAATCGTCTCGAGAACGGTCGTGCCGTCGGTGTCATAAATCTTGACCGTGACCGGCTTGTTAAAGGTGAGGCCGTTGGTCATGGTATCCGAAAGGCGATAGACGTAGTAGGTGTCGTCATACGCAACGTCGGTGGGAACTCTGGTCGTGATCTTGTAGTTCAGGTTCTGGCCGACCGTGACGCCCTCTTCCTTCTCGCCGTCAACGGTCTTGTCCAGCGGCATGTCGTTCTTGTTCTGGATCTTCACGGTCTTGCCGTTGAGGACGGTGGTCAGCATCGCGCGCTCCTGGTTGCTCGCGCCGTCGTTGGCGATGACCAGGTAGTAGCCGGCGGCGACGCTCCCCTGAACGGGATCGCCCGGATTGGCGGCAGCGAGAGCCGTGGCGGTCTTGCCGGTCAGATTGTGATCGTCAACGGCGCCGGTAGTGGAATCAAAGCCGCGCAGGAAATCCGCGAAGTCCGCCGCCTTGAAGGTGTTGCCCTTCTGGACCGTATAAACCGTCGGGGAGGCTGCATTGTCCGGGACGAAGGTGAGGCCGTCGTACTTCGAGCTGCCGTCCGTGTTCAGCAGGACGTCCTTCCATTCGCTGTCCGCCGCGAGGGTGTAGGTTACGTCGCCGCCGCTCTCGGCCGCGTCAAAGATCTTGTACGCCTTGTAGGTCTCGGTGCCGGGGTTCGCCACTTCGATCGTACCCGCCGCAAACGCGGTGGCGCCGAGGGCCAGGATCATGGTGAGCGCCAGAAGGACGCTCAGGAGGATTTTTGCTTTTTTCATGGTGCACTTTCCTTTCTTATTTTTGTTTTTTTGCTTTTCAATCAACTGTTGATGGCTGCCGCTTCCTGCATTTTCGCTATTCGTTTTGAACCTCCCCTCTGCGTTTTTTCCTGTTGAATATGCAGAACAGAGACATTCCGGCAAGAAGCAGCGGAAGCCCTGCCAACAGATAAAGGGGTCTCCAGTCGTAGCCCGTGGAGGGAAGCACCACGCTCTCCAGCTCGTTGAGGATCACGACGCTCGCCGTGCTCTCGTTGATCTCGTACCGGAGCAGCTTGTAGCCCGTCGGAATGCGCTCAACCACGACGTATTGCAGATAATGCGTCACCGGAGTCGGAACCAGATTCCCGTGGCCGTCGTCGATCAGCTCCGTCGCCTTGTAGGCGACCGGGAGACCCTCGAGTCTGCCGTCCCAGTGGACCGTGGAATCGGGATTCTCCGTCAGCGTCAGGACGATCGGGTTTTCGTCTCCGAATTTTGCCTTGAAGCCCGGGATCTGCGCCTCCAGATCGTCAAAGTCGACCTCCTGCCAGGCGCTCTCGGGATATTCCGCGAGAACGAGCTGGTTCTTCGGGGCGATCTCTCCCGGCGGCGCGGCGCCGACGTCGATCACGTGGACCTCGATCTCCAGCGCGGCCGGGCGCGTGCTGAACATGTTGTTGTAGTCGCGCCATTTCTTGTGGACGTTCAGATCGAAGGTCGTAGCGCAGGGGTCCTTCATTTCGTCCGGCGGAAGGGCCTCGCTCTCTTCGTTTTCGTTCTGCGCCGTATTCAGCATCAGCACGGCCTTGGTCGGGTAGTACCACGCATACAGCGCGACGGTGTAGGTGCCGCCCGGTATCGCTTGCTGCGCGTCCTTAAGATCATTGTAGGTCCTGATAATATCGTAGTGCAGCACGTCGTAGCGGTTGTAGTCCTTGCCTCCCGCGCTGTCGTTTACTCTTGCGGCGAAGCTGGTTCCTTCCGGGGCGCCGCCGGAGGTCACAACAGCCGTTTCCGCATGATCGAAGGCTTCGTTCCGATTGCGGTAAATGCTGTAATGGTTGTCGTTGCCCTCGAGATACGCCTGTCCGCGGCTGCCGGGAACCGTATGGCCCACGAAGGGGCCGATCCTGCCTTCGCTCCCGCGTACCACGTCGCACAGCCACATGCGGTCGTGCGAGAAGTAGCCCATCTCGTTGTAGCCCACGAAGCCGCCCGCATAGCCGAATTCGTCTCCGGGGCCGTCCGTATCCTGGCCCGTCCCGTCGCCGAAGACGTCGTAACCGTCATCCACACCCGTAACCGTGCAGTTCTTCACGCTGGTGCGGTTGCCTTCGATCAGATTGATCGAGGCGTTCGGCGCGGAGCTGTTGTAGCCGTCGGTCCGGTTGTACGGGAGCTTGATCGTTGAGGAGCCGAGGATGATCGTCAGCGAATCGGAGCTGCCCTCGTACTCCGGATCGTTTTCCATCAGCGAAACGCCGATTTCGAGGCCGAAGAGGTTCAGCCAGACGAGGTTTCCGTCCGCCAGCAGCTTCAGGCCGAGCAGATCGCCGCCCGGGATGGAGATCAGGTCGATCGTCGTAAGGCCGTAGAGCACCTGAATCACCGGCTCGAGCAGGGTCAGCAGCGCGTTGACCAGCGTCAGATCGACGTCGATCTCCGCGAGGTAGGCCGCCGAGGTCCGGCCGATGAAGCCCGCCGCGACCTGGGGGCTGTGGACGGTTTTCAGCGCGGTCACGTGGCTGTTTTCGATCTGCGCGATATCCGCGAAGCCGACGAAGCCGGCCGCGCAGGAGCCTGTCAGAAACGCCTCGTTCTCGCTGCCGTTGTGCGCGCTCGACTGGACGGTCGTCGTGCGTACCGTGAAGCCGGGGCCGAAGCCGTTGGCACGGCAGTTCGTGACCGTCGAGCCGACGATGCTCAGAAGCTGCGCGTCGACGTTCGGGTCAATGCCGAGGAAGCCGAGGATCTTGCCCAGGAAGCTGTCGTTTTCGACCTGAACCTGATCCAGGTTGAGAACGCCGCTCTTGCCCATCTGACCGATGAAGCCGCCCGCGTAGTTCGGCGCCTGTACGTGGTTGACGCGGTTGACGGTCGAATTCTCGACCGTGCCGTTCATCAGCCCGCCGCCGAAGCCGCCCGCGCCGCCGAGGACCTTGTACTGGTTCATCGTACCGGCGGAGGCTTCATAATGCGCCGTCACCGTGATGCCGTCGGGCACGCCGGTGACCGTTGAATAATAGATATAGGTTCTGAAAGCGTCCAGCAGCGTCGTGTTGCCGAGGTTCACCAGATTGAGGACCGTCGATCCGCCGCTGGCGACGTCCGCCACGGCGCTCACGTCCGCGAGGCCGAAGAAGCCGCCCGCGTACAGGCCGCCCTCGACCCGCCGGAGCCCCGTCACCGTAATCGTGTCCGAGGCGTTCCGCCGCTCTCCGATCACCGCCGCCTCCAGATAGCCGCCGAAGCCGCCCGCGCAGCTCGCGTACTCCCGGACGCCGCCGTTGTCGTAGGCTCCGTCCACGGTGAAGCCCCAGGTATCGTCCGAGGGCGTCACCTCGGCGTATTTGAAGGTGCCCATCGTCGCGTCCAGCAGGCTCAGCAGATCGGACGGGGTGCTGAGCAGCCCGTTGAGGACGCTTTGCAGCAGTCCCCCGCTCGCCTGGTTCGTGTCCGCGTTCAGCAGCGAGGAGGCCGCGCCGCTCTTGCCGACGAAGCCGCCGATGCAGTCAGTGCCGCGCACGGCCTTGAGGCCGTTGATCCAGACGCGCTCGATCGTGTGCGTGTCGGGGTTCTCCCGGCCGAACTGTCCGCCGTAGGCGCCGCCGACGTAGCCGCCCGCGCAGCCGACGCCGTTTTCACGCCCGTCGGCCGGATCGTCCTTGTCGCCGGTGGCCTGTACCGTGAGGCCCTGCCGGTACGCCTCCGTTCCCGCGTCCGAGACGCAGGGGACGAAGACCTCCGCCAGCTTGAGCAGATTGCCCAGGTTCAGCGGCAGGAAGCTGGTGATGCTCACCGTTCCGAAATCCGCCGCGCCCTTCGTCTGCATCTCGCCGGCAAAGCCGCCCGCCGCGCGCATCGCGCACACGAGCTTGGTCTTTTCCGCCCTCGCGTGGCGGATCACGCCGCTGTGCATCGAGCCGACGAAGCCGCCCGCGCAGCCGCTCAGGATCGTGTTCGTCGCATTGGCAAAATCGTGTCTTCCGGCGACGACGTGCGTGCCGTAGATGAACCGCTCGATCGCCGCGTCGAGCTCAGCCTGCGTGCCGACCGTCCCGAGAGCGGCGAGCTCCGGGTGGAAGGGGCCCTGGCTGCCGACGTAGGTGACCCAGGCGTTCCAGGTCGCCACGTCCGTCTTTTGCAGCGGACCGTAAACCGCCGCGTATTTGATCGTCGGGTATACGGCTTTCAGAACGCCGAGGAGATTGTCGGCGCTGATAAGCCCCTGGAGGAGATCCAGCCCGCCCGTCTGCGCCGTGCTGCCGCATTCCATCAGTCCGCAGTAACCGCCGGCGTATTCATAGCCGTAGACCGAGCGGATCCTGATGGCGGCGCATTCGCGCTTGACGCCCACGTAGACGCCGCGCGTCATTTTGCCGGTGATGGGATCGGGCTCGCTGTTTTCTTCTTTCCAGACGTCGTTGTTTTCGCCCCAGATCTGCGCGCCCTTGCAGTGGCCGATATAGCCGCCGGCCATGCCGCGCACGATGCTGCCGCTCGTGCTGCTCTCGGCGCGCACCGCGCCGCCGCAGGGAACGCAGGTCGTCTCGCTGTTGCGGATCGTCGGCACGAAGTCCTCCACCAGCGAGGCCAGATTGTTCACCGTGCCGAGCAGGCTCAGCGAGGCGCTGTCCAGCACGTGCGCCACGTCGCCGGGGATCGCCTCGCCGCAGTAGCCGCCGGCCGCGATCTCGCCGATAATATAATAGAAGAGCTTTACGTTGCCGTCCTGGATGTGCCCGCCGGAGATCTTGCCCGCGTAGCCGCCGGCATAGCCGACGCCGTCGTCGTCAAAGGCGCCGTCGCCGAGATTCACGTGGCTCGACGCGACGACGTTGAAGCCGCCGGGACAGCCCTCGACGTCCGAGTGCTCGATCGTCGAGACCACGACGCTCAGCGCTTCCAGCACGTTCGTCAGCGAGAGCGAGCTGCCGAGCAGCTTCAGGCCCTTGCCGAGCGAGGCCGCCGAGCCGATATCCATCCAGCCGATATAGCCGCCCGCGTAGATCGCCCCCGCCACCGCGTAGGGGATCTCGTCCGGGTCGTTGTCAAAGATCATATAATTGCCGCCGTTTTGCGATTCCAGCGCGTCCGGCTTGATCCCGAAGCGGGAATAGGCCGCCGCATCGTCAGCCGTCAGCGCGGTCGGCTCCGTCGGGCTGCCGTGCTTGAGCCGGTAGACCCTGCTGAACGAAACCTGTACGCCGCTGCCGTAGCCGATGAAGCCGCCGGCCGCGCCGTCGACCGCCGGAGCGCTCGGATCCTCGTAATCGTGCGCGGCGTAGACCGAGAAGCCGGAGGGCGTGTTCACGCCCGCGTACTTCACGATCGGGATGTAGGCTTTGACCACGCCGAGAATCTGATCGGCGTTGATCGCCGCGCTCGCCGCGCCGCCGAGGACGTTCAGTCCGCCGCCCGCGCTCACCAGCGCGCCGGAATAGACCTTGCCGCCCCAGCCGCCGGCATAGCGCCCTCCGCGAACGTGGTGGACATTATAGACCGACCAGGCTTCCGTCGGGATGCCGCTGATGTAGCCGGGGGCGTGCTCCGCGCTGTAGGTTCCGTCGGTGATCGGGTTCTTGTCCTCGGTCGTGTAGGTGTTGACCTTGCCGCTCTGGAAATCGCCCGCAAAGCCGCCGGCGGTGTCGCCTTCGACGAAGCCGCCGTCCACGTAATGCACGTCGCAGCCGTCATAGGACGGGACGAGGTACGGGACCGCGTTCACGAGCTGTCCGACCTGCAGAGCCGTCAGATTCGCGTCGTCCGCGACGGCCCCCGCGAGGCCGCCCGCCGAGGAAGAGCCGACGAAGCCGCCGGCAAAGCCCTCCTGGAAGTTCGCCTTGACGGATTTCAGATTGTTCGCGTGGCAGTCCACGACGCGGACGCTGTTCGCCAGCGCCGCCCAGCCGCCTGCCTCGTAATTGGAAAGATCCGACCCTGTACGCCGTCCGGTCTCCTCCACCGTATAGCCGTCGCTGACGCCGGTGACGTTGGCGCGCAGATAGGTCGTGCGCACGCCCTGAGCCAGCGAGAGCAGATTGTCGATGGAGATCAGCGAAATGCCGAGCAGCCGGACGTCCAGACCGTTGCCGCCGGCCAGATCGCCCGGGCCGGTCGCGCCGACGAAGCCGCCGACGTTGTTGCGCGCGGCGACGCTGTAAAGCTCCTCCAGCTCCACGTCGTACACCTTGCCGCCGACCGCCCAGCCGATGCCGCCGCCCGCGTAGTTCTCGTCGCCGGTGACCGTATAGCCGCCGGAGGCGCCGCGGATCGTCGTATCGCAGACCGTGAAGCCCATGTACTCGCCCAGTCCGACCGCGCCGTTTACCAGTCCGGCGGCGTTGGCCGTCGTCAGATAGCCGGCGAGACCGCCGACGAAGGATTTGTCTTCGTTGACGCTGCTCATCTCACCGTGTCCCGCGCTGACGCTTACGAGCTGGGAGACGATATTGTTCCGTCCCTCGCTCGCCGCGATCGGCAGCGCGACCGTGTAGGCGCCGGTGGAGGAGTTATTCTCCCGGTCGTCGTATTTGGCCAGCTTGCGGATGTTTTCCTCGGTGGACGACGTGATATACGCGCCGTCGCCGCGGCCGAGAAGGCCTCCGACGTAGCAGCCGTCGGAGGAGACGGTCAGCGGCCCGTAAATCTGCGCGCCCATGATCGCCGACGGAGCGACGCCCGCGATGTCCAGCAGGGACTGCTTGTCGTTCTGGCCGACGAGGGCGCCAAGAAGCCCCGTCACGGTGCTGAGCAGATCGGCGTTCGTCGGAAGAAATTCGCTCGTCGTCAAGGCCGTGCCGAGCTCGGCCCGGCCGCAGAAGCCGCCGACGTTGTCGCCCGTGCCGGAGACCGTCAGCGTCGTCTCCGCGTCGACCGTATCGTTGAAGGCGTAGCTGTTCGCCATCGCACCGACGAAGCCGCCGAGATATGAGCCGCCCTCCACCAGCACCGTGCTGTCGTTGATCGAGCACCGGATAAGCTCGCTCTGCGGATGAAGCGCAGAGAGCACGTCGATCCGGAGCCCGCTCAGCGTCGTCAGGATGATGGCGTCGCGCTCGATGCCGCAGAAGCCGCCGCCGAAGACCTCGGCGTTGACGGTCAGATCGTCGCTGTTGATAACCGAGCAGTCGATGATCTCGGTGCCCGCCATGCTGCCGACGAAGCCGCCGACGCCGTACTTGCCGTCCTCCGTGGACAGCTCGACGTTATTGGCCGTGCAGCTGGTGATATAAGGCTTGACGTAGCCCGTCGGGATCAGCTTGCTCACGTCGAGCGCGTTCCCGAGCAGGATCGTGATCAAATCGCCGAGGCCGATGCCGGGGATGATGTTCAGCACGCCCGACAGCACCGTCGTAAGGCCGCCGAGCACCGTGCTGAGGCCCTCGTACTGGGTCTCGCCCTCCACGTAGCCGACGAAGCCGCCCTTGCCCACGATCAGATGCTTCGTGACCAGGATGCCCCCGACCGTCTCGGTCAGGCCTTCGCCCTCAAAGCGGGTCAGCACCGTGTTGACCTGGGCGTTCTCCACCTCGCAGTCTTCGACGAAGGCCCGCCCCTGAATGCGTCCGGCAAAGGCGCCGGTCGCCAGCATCGTCGGATCCTTGGCCCGGGCGTTGAGCAGGCTTGAAAGCGTACCCTGCAGATCGGTCGCGTTCACCTTGCCCAGAATGAGATCCAGCAGGGCGTCCAGCGTAAGACCCAGCACGGCGCCGAGCCCCGCCAGAAGCCCGCTCAAAAGCGTCTGCGGGACCATCGAATCCGAGGCCTGGTTCGTGACGACGATGTTCTGCAGCTTGATATTGCGCACGATCACGGCGTTGCTCGAATAGGTCGAGTCGCTGAACTCGCCGTAGAGCGTGCCGAAGAAGCCGACGCCCGTCTGAATCTGGAGGTTCAGCTTGCCGTTGTCGAGGATCGGCGTGACAGTGATATTGGAGATCACAGGCTTGTTCGAGACGTCGACGTTGACCGTCGTCTTCCCGGCGTCCCACAGCGTCGATACGTCCGTCGAGTCCGCCGTCTTCGCGCCGATCATCTCGCCGCAGAACATCAGCGGCTTCCAGTTCAGCCCGTTCAGCGCGCCCACGGTCATGTCAATGTCGCGGAAGACGATGTAATGGCCGTCTTTTTCGTATTTCAAGGTCCCGTCCGTCGGGTCGCTGGCAACCAGCGTGGCCGTCGTGATGTCCGGCTGACCCGTGGAAACGTTTGTCGTGTAGTAAACATTGCGGGAGCTGCCGCTGTTCGTCGCCGTTCCGCCAGGGCGGTCCAGCCGGTGATAGCCGCTGCTGTCCACGTCGAAAAGCGGGGACTCGCTGAAGTCGTGCGAAGCGTCCACGCGGACGAGATCCGCGTCGCCGGGATAGATCAGCTCGCCGCCCGAGGCGAGGCTCTGATAGCTCGCCAGGACCTCGGCCGCCGTAGTGCCGTAGCCGTTGCCGTCCCTCAGCGTCTTCGAGCCGTCGAACTCGCTCAGCCAGATCCAGTCGCCCAATCCCGCGCTGCCGTAGCGATAGACCTCGACCGCGCCCTCCGTCGCCCTGTAAACCGGCGTGCAGACGTTCGTTCTGACCGTCGCGTCCGAGTTGATCGCGTCAAGCTGCTGACGGTCTCCGATCAGGATATAGGTCGTGCCGTCGATCACGACGGAGGTCTGGCCGAAATAGTCCCGGCCGTCGACCCAGTCGGCCGGCCCCGTCGCCGCCCGCGTCAGGGCGCGCTTCGTCAGCGAAAGAGGCTTCGCGCTGCGGTCGATCCGGAACGCGGCGGAGAGACAGTAATGATGCGCCTCGCCGTAGCACAGCGCTTTCCCGCTCGCTTCGCCCTCCGGATAGAGGAACTGTCCCATGCCGAAGCCGGAGGCCGAGGCGTCCCCGGTCGTGACCGGCGATTCCTCCCGGTCCGCAGCGGACAGAACGGCGAGCTGATATTGGTTCTGAATATAAAGCGTGTCGCTGGCGGGGTCGTACAGGCGCGTTCCGTCGGCCTCCTCCGGCCCGGTGAACGAGCCCGTGAAGCCTTCCGGCAGTGCCCAGACCTTGCCGTCCGGGAAACGGACGTCGTTATCCAGCCGGTAATGCGCGTCCTTTGTGTAACGCAGCGTTTCCCCCGCGGCGCCCAAAACGGGCGCGCCGAGACCCAGCTCCCCTTCGATTCCGTCGGTATCCGTCACCGCGGCGTCGGTTCCGATCAGCAGGAGCTGGTCAAAGCTGCTGATATGGATAAAGTCGCCGGTAAACGGAGCGGTGCCCAGCGCGAACACCGAGAAGCCATCCGTCTCGAAGCTGAAGCCGGTCTCCGTCACCTGGGGCGGCCGGTCGAGCAGCTTCTTTTCCCCGTCATGGACGTGGTAGATCACGAGCTCCTCGCCGGACGCGAGCGCAGCCGCGGCCTCCGGCGTTCTGACTGTCACGAGGACCGACCCGCCCTCCGGCTGGACGCTCCCGCCTTCGGCGTCAAGCAGGGAGATATCCCAGGCGGAAAAGATCCGCACGCCCTCGTCCGCGTCGATCGAGGCCGGGAACGCCTCGGCCCTTGCTCCCTCCGGAAGCCTGCCGAAAAGCTCGACGGCCACGCCGTCCTTTATCCGTTCGGTTTTGCTTTCGTCCGTATAGACGTCCGCGGCAGCCCTTCGATTCTCCTGCGCGGCCGCGAGCGTTCCGTAGCCCAGGATGGTCGCGTCGGCGCTCTCGTAGCTCAGCACGCAGACCTGATCGTCCGTGTTCCCCTGGATCACGTCGATCCAGACGACCGAACCCTCCGCCGTCTCGACGGCGGATACGAGGCCGACGTGGCCGCCGAGCAGGCCGGTACGGTCGGCCGGATCGGAGAAGAACACGAGGTCGCCGACCGCCGGAGCATACGCTCCCGCTTCCCGATACAGCCCCTGCTCCTTCAGCGCGTCCATCCAGGGATTGACGCCGGACGAGCGCGGGAAGCGCTCGGCCGGCACGCCGGCGAACTCGAGGCAGAAGCTGATAAACATGGCGCACCAGTCGCCGTAGGGCTGGCCGAAGTACTCGCCGTAGCAGGTATAGCCCTTCGTCTCGCCCTCGTCGTCGACGATCACGTCCGTCGCGCTCTCGACGCAGCCCAGCTGGCTGTACGCGATCAGCAGCGCGTCGCTCGCCCAGTCGCCGGTCAGCGCGTCGAGCGGGAGCGCGGCAATCAGGTCGGTCAGCGCCTGACTCCGTTCGCCGGGCTCCTCACCGGGCTCCTCGCCGGATTCCCCTTCGGAGGGCGTCTGCTCCAGACGAACGAGAGCGATCGGCTCGCCTCCGTCCAGCAGACAGCTGCGCTCGGCCACCTCGCCCTCGCAGTCGCCCTCGATCAGCACCGCCGCAAGGCCGTCCTCCGTTTCCTCGAGAGCGCACACGATCCCGACCCGGACGCCGCCGTCCCCGGTTTCCGTAAAAACAAGATCTCCGGGCTGCGGGCGCGCTTCGCCCCACTCGGTGACGAGCTCCCGGTCGTAGAACGAAACCAGCCACAGCGCGCCGTCCTTGTTGAAGGGCAGCGTGTCTGTGGCGTAATCAGCGTATGTAAGACAGTAGAGGACGAAGATCGCGTTCCATTCGGCGTAGGGCTCGCCGTACCAGGCCCCGTAGCGGGACCTGGCGTGAAGCGCGCCCGCCTCGCCGACGGCGGCGTCTTCCCCGTCCTCGGCGCAGCCGAGCTGGCTGCGCGCGATCCTGACCAGATCGGCGGCAAGCTCGCCGGTCAGCTCCTCGAAGGGAATGCCGGCCGCGTAGTCCTCCGATTCCGGTTCTTTCTCTTCTTCGGGCTCCTCGTTCCCGGGCTCTTCGTCTTCGTTTTCACCGTCGAGAAGAAGAACGGGGGTATCGTCCTCCGCCGATCCCGCGCCGTCCTCAGCATAAGCCGGAACGGTCTGCGCGACCGTGGAGAAGCACATACATATGGAAATGAAGAGGGATAGAATCCGTTTCGACAGCTTCATTCCGCAGTCCCCGCTCTGTCCGAAATCGTCAGCCGGGCGTCTTGCCTTTTCTTCCGTCCGGTCTTCCCGGCCGTTACAGAAAAGCACAAAAAACTCCCCGCTCAGGTATCATGCGTTCTTCTCGCATAATCTCTGATGATTATATCATGTCCGTTCGAGTTCTGCAATAAATATATATATATGATATATGTTTATGGTTTTTTGGGGATTATCGTGTGCTTTTTTACCCGGCGGTTTCTCTGGCCCACTTCAGAAAGGTCTTGTGGTCGATCCCGAGCTCGCCGGCCGCCGCGCGCGCCGAAAGGACGCCGCTGCGCCATTCCGACAGGAGTCTCGCGAAGTCCTCCGGCTTATCCTTCGGCGGTCTTCCGAAAACCACGCCCCGCGCCCGCGCCGCCGCGATCCCCTCCGCCTGCCGCTGGCGGATAAACTCCCGCTCGGTCTGCGCCACGTAGCTGAGCACCTGCAGGACGATGTCCGCGATCAGCGTTCCGGTCAGGTCTCTTCCCTGTCCGCTGTCCAGCAGCGGCATATCCAGCACGACGACGCCGAGCTTCTTTTCCTTCGTGATAAGCCTCCACTGCTCCAGCGTTTCCTCATAGTTTCTCCCAAGCCTGTCGATGCTCTTGATGACGAGCGTATCGCCGGGCTTCATTTTTTGAGCAGCTTCCGGTATTGCGGTCGGTCGTAGCTTTTTCCGGAGCTTTTTTCAACGAAAATGTTTTTCGGATTGACGCCGTATTCCCTGGCGGCGATCATCTGTCGGTCGATATTCTGCTCTTTTGTCGATACGCGCAAATACGCATAGGTTTGCTGCACCTGGCACCCTCCCTTTTCATTTTATGAACCGATATGCGCAAGTAGAAATCCTGCTGTTTTCGCATCACACGCCGACCGGAAAACGCGCGGAGCCCGGCGCTTTTTTGCTCCTACCAAAGTCGGCGGTCCCGTCGAAGCGGACCGTTTTTTATTTTTCCCTCCGGCCTCTCCTTCGATACCGCCGCGGCAGCCGGAGCGGAATCGCGAAAAAAGATTGACCGGAAGCAGGATTCATTTTATAATAAACAAAATACATGAAAAACGGCAACCGCCGCGGGCGCGGCCCAAACGTCAGCGCCCGTCTGCCGCGCAGGAGGAACGAAGCATGACTTCTCAACTGCAGCAGGCCTTTCGTCCGTCCGCCAAAAAGCGCCGGATCCTGGTCGTTGAGGACGAGTTTATCAACCAGAGCATCCTGTCTCTCTATCTGGAAGAGGAGTACGAGGTCGTCCTCGCTTCGACCGGACAGGAGGCCCTGGATGCCGTCCATTCCCAGCCCGATGCGCTGAGCCTGATCCTGCTGGATCTGAACCTGCCCGACCTCCACGGTCTGGAGGTGCTGCGGCAGGTCAAGGCGGACCCTCTGTACGCCCGCCTGCCCGTGATCGTGATGACCGCCGACAGCGAGGCGGAGGTCGAATGTCTGAATCTGGGCGCCATCGACTTCATTCCGAAGCCCTATCCGCGCCAGAAGGTCGTGCTGGCCCGCGTCCGGCGCACGATCGAGCTGTCCGAAGACCGCGACACGATCCGCTGGACGGAGCGCGACAACCTGACGGGGCTGTACAACCGGGAATTCTTCTTCCGCTACGCCGTTCAGCTTGACCAGCAGTACCGGGATTTCCCCACCGACGCGATCGTGCTGGACATCAACCACTTTCACATTATCAACGACCGCTACGGACGCGCCTTTGGCGACGAGGTGCTCCGGCGCGTCGCCGAGAAGGCGATGGAGCTCGTGCAGCGCTCGGGCGGCATCGCCGCCCACGGCGAGGCGGACGTCTTCTTTCTCTACTGCCCGCACCGCACGGATTACGCCGCGATTCTGGACGAGCTGTCCGTTCCGCTCGAGGCCGACGGCAGCGGGGACAACCGGATCCGGCTGCGCATGGGCGTTTATTCCAACGCCGACAAGGCCCTGGACGTCATGCGCCGCTTCGACCGCGCCAAGATGGCGGCGGACACCGTCAAAGGCAGCTATTCCGGGTCGATCGGCCTGTACGACGACTCCATGCATGAAAAAGAGCTGCTCTCCGAGCAGCTGATCGAGGATTTCCCGGCGGCGATCCGGGAGCGGCAGTTCCAGGTGTTTTTCCAGCCAAAATTCAACATTCGTTCGGACGAGCCCGTGCTCAGCAGCGCCGAGGCGCTCGTGCGCTGGAAGCACCCGAAGATGGGCATGGTGAGCCCGGGCGTCTTTATCCCGCTGTTTGAAAACAACGGTCTGATCCCAACGCTGGACCACTACGTCTGGTCGGAGACCGCCGCGCAGATCCGCCGCTGGAAGGACGACTTCGGCGTTTCTCTGCCGGTTTCCGTCAACGTCTCGCGCGTCGATCTGTACGACCCCGATCTGGCCGGGAAGCTGCGGGATATCGTGGAGAAAAACGGCCTGCTTTACGAGGAGCTGCTGCTGGAGATCACCGAATCCGCCTATACCGAGGACTCCCAGCGGATCATCGACACCGTCAAGGGTCTGCGGAAGATGGGCTTCAAAATCGAGATGGACGACTTCGGCTCCGGCTACTCCTCGCTCGGGATGCTCTCCTCCCTGCCGATCGACGCGCTGAAGCTGGACATGCAGTTCATCCGCAGCGCTTTCCGGGAACGCAAGGATACGCGCCTGCTCGAGGCCATGATCCGCCTGGCGGAATCCTTCGAGGTGCCCACCATCGCCGAGGGCGTCGAAACCGCCGAGCAGGTCTTCACGCTGAAGGCGATGGGCTGCGACATCATCCAGGGCTATTATTTCTCCCGTCCGCTCCCCGCGCCCGAGTTTGAAAAGTTCATCACCGCCAAGAAAAACAGCGAGGCGCCCAGACCGGAAACGAAGCGCCGCCGGCATCGCGACAGATTCACCTACAACGCCCTGCACGATCCGCTGACCGGGCTGTACAACTTCAGCGGCTTCGACATTCTCTTCCATGATTCCGACCACGAGCACATCGCGGTGATGCTGGCCGAGGTCCGGGACTACGACCGCTGGAAGCGCGAAAAGGGCAAGCCATACGCCGACCGCGCGATCTGCCGCGTCGCCGAGGCGCTGCGCAGCAGCTTCCGCTCGGTGGACCATATCTGCCGGCTGCAGGAGGACGAATTTGCCGTTATCATGACCCGCATAACCGGCAGCGGAAAGGATCTCGTCGCCGCCAAGCTCGAAGAGGTGCTGTGCAAGCTCCGGGAGAGCGGAGACGGGCTCGAGCCGATCGAGCTCAGCGTCGGCGCGGCCTTCTTCGACGCGGATCGCTCGGAGGAGGACGTCTTCCTGGCGGCCGACGACGCGCTGCAGCGTCAGAAGGAAAGCGGACGGCCGGGATACGCGATCCGCTGAAACGGCGAGCATGACGGCAATGACGGGTTTTCACCCGGTACGACCCGGTGTCCGAAATGCCGTCATGATCGTCATCGTCGTACGGAAAAGGGCAATCCAAATCCGAACCGGCTTCATGATTTGCATGGGAAGAGCGCGAGACGGGACGGGAGTCCTCTTTCGCGTTTGAGCGAAGCGGATTAACCCGCGCCGAAGGCGCGGCACCAGAAAAGGGGAAATCCTGTTCGGATTTCCCCTTTTCTGGTGCGGGTAACAGGGGTCGAACCTGCACGCCTTGCGGCACGAGAACCTAAATCTCGCATGTCTGCCAATTCCATCATACCCGCCTGTTAAAAAAACCTATTGCTTGCGCAATAGGTTTTTTCTGGAGCGGCTTACGAGGCTCGAACTCGCTACCTCCACCTTGGCAAGGTGGCGCTCTACCGGATGAGCTAAAGCCGCATCGACAACGCTTGCATTTTATCACATTCCTCTGCGTTGTCAAGTCTTATTTTTTGATTTCCCGCTCAAGTTCTCTGGTCGGGACCCTCCCCCGCCGCGATTTTGGAGAGGATCCACTCGTTGCGCTCCCGCAGCCAGCTGCGGAGAAATTCCACATTCTGTTCGTAGCTCTCCTCCGGCTGTCTGACAAGCAGATACTCATTCTCTGCGATGTCCCAGCGGGAATAGTTGTGCGCGATGGCCCCTGGCATTGCTCCCGTCAGGGCGTCGATCCGGTTTTGCCCCAGCTCGTTGTCCTCATACAGATTGCAGAGGACCGGCTGCAGCTCCAGATAACGCGCCGCAAAGAGCTGACGAAACCAGTCCAGCTGCACCAGATCCCTGTACCAGAGCTGGACGGCATACCAGCCGTCCGTCAAAGCCGGGCGCGTGCCGTTGACCAGGTGGAGCGGATCGCAGTGATAAGCGTCGTTGCCGCAGGCCAGATCGAAATCCCAGGCGGCGCCCGCATAGAGCTTTCCGCCCTCCAGAATAAAACGGGTGGACCCGATGGCAAAGTCCGCGTTCTTGCTGAACTCATAGAGGATGTAGCCGTCGACCATGGAGTCGAGATCGAAGTATTGGGCAATGGCCTCCCTGTCCCCGGATTTTACGGCGTTCTCCGCCGCGGCGAAAAAGGAGGCCAGCCATTGCCGCTGGTCCGGCGGGAGATAGTCGAGACTGTTGAGCATGAACTGCAGCTGATACACCGGGGTCGTGATCACCGGATCGGAGGCCTCCCGCCAGGCCAGCAGGTATTCCAGCAGGAACTCCTCCCGGGCGGGATGGATGGCGACACGCTCCTTGTCGATCTCCGGCGCCTCGCAGAGCTGGTAGACGCCCCGATACTCCCCGTTGATGTACAGCTCCACAAAGCAGCTCTCCATGGGGCAGCGCATCCCGATCTCCCCGGACAGGTCATACATCAGCTTATTGCGCAGCATGGTCTTGTCGTAGGAATTGGAGACCAGCACCCACTTCTTTGCAGCGCCCATCCCGAACAGATCCACACGCCCGGGAAACTTGAGGTTGAAGGATTTCTTCTCGCTGCGCGCCGAGGACCGTCCGTGGAGCTTCCACACCGCCTCGCTCGGCTCCATACGAAACTGCGCCGGAGCGTTTTCGAAGCTGACGGTCATATCTTGGTAGGAGTTTGAGCCCTCCGCTCCGACCGCGCTGTCAATACGCACGACAGGCAGCTCACAGCTCTCCTCCGCCGCGGAAGCGACAGCGCCCTCCGCTGCGCTCAGCAGCACAGCAAAGAGAAGAAGCATGCAGAGCAGTTTTTTACAAAACCCTTTGTTTTTCATTTTTCGATCACCAGATGCATCTGCTCCTTCGCTGCCGCGCCCGGCAGAGAGAACATCACCAGATTGTAGCCGTAGGCGGCCTCCATGCTCAGCGCCGTCTCGCCTTGAAGCTGCAGGCGCAGAAGCTCGTGTTTACTCCCCTCCGCCCGCTCATAGGCCAGCTGCTGGGGACACTCGACCGGCACGAAGGGTCCCGGGGAGACAATGCCCGCGGCCAGGAGGGAAACGCCCCGCGCGATCCGGCAGCCGCCGTCCGCTTTGAAGGGGGCGCCGTAGCTGCTGATCAGGATCTCCCCCTCCTGCAGGCAGATGGCCGGAGAGGCGCTGTTTCCGCCGGCACTGACCTTCAGTCCGTCCCCGCCGGAACGGATCTGAAGCTGCGGGCAGGCAAGCTCGATCCGGACGGCGGAGTCGATGCCGTCCTCCAGCGCGTCCAGCAGCAGTTCGCCGCCGGAGAGCCTTACTTCTCCGTCTGCCTTGATCCCATGTCCGTTCTGCGACCAGAGTTCCATGCGCCCGCCGTCCATGCTGACGCTTCCTTCACTTTTGATGCCGTGATCCCCGGCGCTGATCGTCAGGCTCCCGCGGGAGAGGGCAAAGGCCTCCTCGGCATAGACGCCCTCTCCGCCGCTTTGGATCCGGCAGTCCGCGTCTGCCAGAGAAAAGCGCAGACTCCGCACGCCCCGGTTTGCGCCCCGAAGCGTCAGCTGTGCTCCGCCTTCCAGGCTGAACTGTCCCCTGCAGCGGACCGCATTGTTGAGATAGCCGAGCACCTGCAGCTGCCCGTTTCCGGTCACGGTCAGATTTCCTTTCGCTTCCAGCGCGGCCCCGCTGGCCTCTTTGACCGGGAGAAGCTCCCGCTCGGTGCCCGATTCCAGCGTGCTGTGCGTGCCCTCCTGCAGGAACACCGTCAGATCGCACTGCTTGTCCGCCAGAAGTGCCTCTCCCTCCGGGTTTCGGATCTCCAGGCCGTCAAAGACCAGAACCGTCTCCCCTTTCCCTGCCACGTGCACTCCCCGGTTCAGGAGCATTCCACGCAGCAGATAGGGTCCCTCACCCGTA
>JAILOS010000053.1 GCA_024690695.1 Oscillospiraceae bacterium | reverse complement strand
AGCAGCGGCTTCGGCGGCGGCTCCGCGCGGCAGGCCATGCGGCGCAGCATCAGCTCGTAGTAGGGCGTCTCGCGCGCATAGGCCCAGAACAGCGCGCCGTAGTCGCATCCGGGCTCGTCCCAGGGCTTGTCGCAGCCGGCGTAGTGGACGATCCAGGGGTCGCGGCGGGCCTGTCGGTACTCGTCGTAGATCCGCTTCGGCGCGCCGCGGCGGATCACCTCGTTCATCCGGATGCCGCCGAAGTCCATCAGCAGGTTCCAGCGCTGCGAGATCAGCTTCACCCGGCCCTGACAGCAGGCGTTGAGCAGGTCCTGGTCCATATACATATACTCGCGCGCCTGGGCCAGCTCCGTCAGCTCGTTTTCGCCGAAGCTGCGGCGAAACTCGGCGAGGTTCAGCAGCAGCACGCCCGCCTGAAAATAGTCGTAGGGCTTTTCGAGCTGCAGCACCCCGTCGGTATAGGCCTTCTGCGCGGGCAGCACCCCGCCGTACTGCCCGGCGTGATCGGGGTCCGCGGCGGCTGCCAGCAGCAGACCGTCGAGCGGCGTGTCGTACAGCTCGGCGACGTCGCGCAGCGCCAGCAGATCGCAGTCGAGGTACAGGGCCTTGTCGTAGCTTTTCAGCAGCCAGGGGATCTGCAGGCGGAAATAGGTCTCGACGGTGATGTGCCCGTGGGCCTTCCAGCACAGATCGGCGACCAGAGGCAGAAGATTGACGAAGCGCAGCGAGATGTTCTCGCGCTCTCCCAGCGACAGGGCCATCAGCTTCCGGTCGACCGGGCCGATGTCGGTGTGCAGCACGAGCAGGTCGTAGCGCCGCTCCGGGGAGAAGTGCGCGGCCAGCGAGCGCAGCGCCGCCGCCGCGTAGGGCGCGAAATAGGCGTTGAAGCACAGCACGATCGGCACGCCCTCGCCGGGGAAGGCCGGCTCCGGCGGCACGAACGGCTCGGTGCAGCGCATCAGGCTCCAGGGCAGCACGCCGACGGCGCGGCCGAGCTGCTGCTGCCGCGTATAAAAAACGCCCAGCAGCCGCTCGGCGATATGCCCCATCGTGCGCAGGCTCTCCACCGAACGGTCCGTCCAGTCCAGCCGCCGCTCGGTCTCCTCCAAAACGTCGAAGAGCCAGGCGCAGTAGACGCGAAACAGGCTCTTTTCCATGACGAACAGGTTGCAGGGATAAAAGCGGTCGCCGTGCAGATAGCGCGCGGCGGCCTCGCGGTATTCCGGGTATTTCTCCTCCAGCACCCCGATCGCGCACAGCAGATCCTCCCGCCGCAGCTCCGGCGCGGCGGCGTACTGCTCGAAGAGGTCGGCGGCGCCGAGCGTGCGCAGCGGCGTGGGATTGGCGACGAGCAGGCTTTTTCCCGCGATCGCCCGGCGGATCGAAGCCTCGTCCATCCCGAGCCGTTCCTCCGCCGCGGCCGTCAGCGCCTCGCAGCGCTGCGTCCCGTAGGCGTCCGGCTCCGGCGGGTTTTCGGAGAAGTCAAAATAGCGCCGGTAGTGGCAAAAGCCGATCACGTCGGCGTCCTCGTGCTTCCAGACCCAATACAGGGCCGTCAGCTCGCACCAGCGCGGATTTTTTTCGGAGATGTTGTCTCCCTCGTCGTCGTGCAGCAGACCCGGGAGCCTCCCGTTCACCCCCGCCCCGGCCTGGATCGGCCGGAAGAGCGGGCAGCGCGGCGTGAGGCTTTCCCTGTGGCAGGCGACGTAAATGCGGATGTCGTCCATGCGCGCCCCCCGGCGGAACGCGCAGGGGCGTTCCGCTCAAAGCTCTCTGTCCGCGAAATCCAGCGCGGCGGCGATCACCGCGTCCATGTCGTAGTAGCGGTACTCGCCCAGCCGTCCGCCGAAGAAGACCCCCTCCTCGCTGTCGGCGAGGCGGCGGTAGGCGGCGAAGAGAGCGTTGTTCTTTTCGTCGTTTACGGGATAGTAGGGCTCGCTCCCCGGCGTCCATTCGACGCTGTACTCCCGGCTGATCACGGTCTTCGGCTGCGTGCCGAAGGCGAAATGCTTGTGCTCGATCACGCGGGTCCAGGGCGTTTCGGCGTCGGTGTAATTGACGACGGCGTTGCCCTGATAGTTGCCGGTCTCCAGCACCTCGGTCTCGAAGCGCAGGCTGCGGTACTGCAGCGCGCCGAGGCGGCAGCCGAAATAGGCGTCGATGGGGCCGGTGTAGACGACCTTGTCGGCCAGGGCGTTCCACTCCTCCCGTTTCCGGAGATAGTCTTCCCCCAAAACGATCGGCGTATTCCCGAAAAGTTTTTCCGCGAGCTTCGTATAGCCCTCGGTCGGGATGCCCTGATTGAGGGCGTTGAAATAGTTGTTGTCGTAGCTCAGGCGCAGCGGGAGGCGGCGGATGATGAAGGCGGGCAGCTCGCTGCAGGGGCGGCCCCACTGCTTCTGCGTATAGCCCTTGACCAGCTTTTCATAGATCTCCGGCCCCACGAGCCGCAGCGCCTGCTCCTCCAGATTGCGCGGCTCGCCGGCGATCCCGGCTCTGCGCCGCTCCTCGTCCAGCTTTTGCTGCGCCTCCGCCGGGGTTTTGACGCCCCAGAGCCGGTAGAAGGTATTCATGTTGAAGGGCAGGTTGTACAGCTCGCCCTTGTAGTTGGCCAGCGGGCTGTTCGTAAAGCGGTTGAACTCGGCAAAGCGCGTCACGTAGTCCCAGACGCGCCGGTCGTTGGTATGGAAGATGTGCGCGCCGTAGCGGTGCACCTGGATGCCCTCGATCTCCTCGGTATAGGCGTTTCCGGCGATATGTCCGCGCTTTTCGACGACCAGGCAGCGCCTGCCCTTCTCGGCCGCGCGCTGGGCGAAGACCGCGCCGTAGAGCCCGGCGCCGACGATCAGATAATCGTATTCCTTTTTCACGTCTTTCTCCTTTCACGCGCCCTGAGGCGCCGCAGCGTTTCAAGCAGGCGGGCGTAGCCGTCCCTGCACAGCAGCAGATTGAGATAGCGGCAGCGGCGGCAGCCGCGCAGATAGGCGGAGGCGCCGAGCCGCCGGTAGAGCTCCGGGGAGAGCGCGCGGGTCTGCGCCTCCAGCTCCCGGAGCGAGCGGTAGGCGAGGCGGCTGTCCTTCTGGCGCACGCACAGCAGCTCCACGTGCATCCAGTAGGTGTCTCGCACGAGCTGCTCCATCGCGCTTTTCGTTCCGGCCGGGACGCTGTCGGCGTACCGGGCGTAGCAGCGGATCATCCAGTCGAGCACCCGCCGGTGCATCGGGAGATTGCGCAGCAGCTTTTCCGGCGCCATGCTCTGCTCCGGCCGGCCGATGAAATAGCGGTACACCGGCTGCGCGCAGTAGCGGAAGCTGCGCAGGAAGGGCAGCGGGGTCATCACGTACTGCATGTCCACGTAAAAGCAGTGCTCCGGGAGATGAAGGCCGCTTTCGCGCAGCAGCTCCGTGCGGAAGGTGCAGGCGTGCATCAGAAAGCTCGGGTGCTCCGCGTCGGCGATCAGCTCGTCCGCGGTATAGACGCGCCCCTCCTCAAGCCAGGGATAGTCGTGCGCGATCACGCTGCCGTCGAAGCTCCGCTCCTCGCGGAAGGGCGTGACCACGAGATCCTCCCCCGCTTCGCGCAGCGTCCGCAGGAAGGCCGCGAAGGCCCCGGGATCGACGCAGTCGTCGCTGTCGAGCACGCGAAAATACCGCCCCCGCGCAGCGGCGAGCGCCGCGTTGATCGTCGAGCCGTGGCCGCCGTTTTCCTTGTCGATCACCCGCACGGCGCCGGGAAAGCGCTCGGCATAGCCTCGCGCGATCGCCGCCGAGCCGTCGCTGCTCCCGTCGTTGACGACGAGCAGCTCCAGATCCTCCGCCGCCTCCGGCAGCAGCAGCGAGTCCAGACAGCGGGGAAGGTAAGCCTCGGTGTTGTACACCGGGATGCAGACGGACAGCGTTTTCATGGGCGCCCTCCTTTCAGGCTTTCTTCGTACAGATCGCAGATGTCCCCGGCTTCCCCCAGCGCGCGAAGCCGCCCCTTCTCCAGCCAGAGCGCCCGCCCGCAGAGCTTGCGCACGGCTCCGATATCGTGGGAGACAAACAGCACCGTGGTCCCGCCGCGGATCATCGAGAGCATTTTCTCCTCGCTTTTGCGCTGAAAGGCGAGGTCGCCCACCGAGAGGATCTCGTCGACGATCAGGATCTCCGGCTCCACCACCGTGGCCACCGAGAAGGCCAGCCGCGCGGTCATGCCGGAGGAATAGGTGCGCAGCGGCGCGTCGAGAAAGGCCTCCAGCCCGGAAAAAGCCGCGATCTCGTCGAACTTGCGGCGGAGGAAGGCCTCGGAATAGCCCATCACCGCGCCGTTGAGAAACACGTTCTCCCGGCCGCTGAGCTCGGGGTCGAAGCCCGCGCCGAGCTCGATCATCGGGCAGACGCGCCCGTAGACCAGCATGCGTCCGGCGCTTGGCTTGTACACCCCCGCCGCTAGCTTGAGCAGCGTGGATTTCCCGGCGCCGTTGGAGCCGACGAGGCCGAGCACCTCGCCGCGCCCGAGCGTGAAGGACAGGTCGTCCAGCGCGGTGAAGGGCGGCTTTTTCGTGCTCCGCCGCCGGGGGTCGAGCAGCTCGACAAAGCCCTGCTTGAGCGTAAAGCCCCGCTCCGGGCCGGGGAAAAAGCGCATGCACAGGTGCTCCGCGCGCAGCATGACGTCGCTCATGGGCCCGCCCCCTCAGAGATAGTACGCGAAGCGGTCCTGCCAACGGCGAAAGACCGCCGCGCCGAGGCAGAGCGCCGCCGCGGCCGAGAGAAAGCAGCCGGCAAAATTCGCCGGGCTCGGGCAGGCCGCGTGCAGCGTCACGGTGCGGGCGAAATGGATGAACTGAAACAGCGGGTTAAAGCGCAGCAGGCGGCGGAAGAAGGGACTGCCGATCATCGACAGGTCCCAGAACAGCGGCGTCGCGTAGGTCCAGAGCGTGAGCAGCACGCCGTAGATATACAGCGTATCGCGCAGAAACACCGCCGCCGTGCTCAGCAGCAGGCCCACGCCCAGCGTGAAGAAGAACAGGCACAGCGCCGGGTAGGGCAGCAGCAGATGCCAGGGGTTCACGCCCGTGCCGCTGAGCAGCAGCACCGCGTAGAGCGGGATCAGCGTCAGCAGGAAGTTGATGCCGACGAAGAGACATTTCGACAGCGGGAAGACGTACTTCGGGAGGTAGACCTTGCCGATCAGCCCGGCGTTCGAGAGCACGCTGCTCATCGCGAGGTTGCTCGCCTCGCTGAAATAGTTGAAAAAGACGATGCCCGTGAGCAGATAGGCGGGGTAGCTGACGCCCGGCACGCTCACGCGGAACATGCGCGAGAACACCACGGCCATCACGCCCATCGTCAGCAGCGGATAGAGCAGGCTCCAGGCCACGCCCAGCACGCTGCGGCGGTATTTGACCTTGAAATCCCGGCCGATGAGCTGCCGCAGCAGAAAGCGGCGGCTGCGCAGGGAGAGAAAGACGTTTTTCAGCGCCGTCATCGGGAAACCTTCTTTCGTGATTATATCATACAAGTATGCCGCTTTCCAGTGTTTTTCAATCCTTGAAAACACGCGGAAATATGGTATGATAGAGAAAACGGGGAAAACGAAGAGAAGGAAGGGAAAACGGTGCGCGTCTGTCTGTTCGGCGCTTCGAGCGAGGAGCTCGCGCCGCTGTACTATCGGGAGAGCGAGCGCCTCGGGCGGCTGCTCGCGCGGCGGGGCCACACGCTGGTCTTCGGCGGCTCCGCCGGGGGGCTGATGGGCGCCTGCGCCCGCGGGCTTCTTGCGGAGGGCGGCAGGGCGGTCGGCGTCGCGCCGCGCTTCTTCGGCGAGCAGGGAGTGCCGTTCGGCGAGGGCTGCGAGATGATTTTCACCGACACGATGGCCGAGCGCAAAAGCCGCATGGAGGCTCTGGCGGAGGGCTACGTGGCGCTGCCCGGCGGCGTCGGCACGCTCGACGAGCTTTTCGAGGTGCTCACGCTGCGCCAGCTCGGCCGCCACGACCGCCCGATCGTGCTGCTGAACACCGCCGGCTTTTACGACGGGCTGCTGCGGGTCCTGCGCGACATGGCCGACGGCGGCTTCGTCGGCCGGAGCTGTCTGGAGCAGCTCGCCGTCTGCGCGGAGCCGGAGCGGGCGCTCGAAGCGCTCGAGGAGGGCCCGCGCGCGCCGGATGCGCCGCGCCGGATCGCGGACTACTGGCGCTGATCTTTAATTTCTCTTAAGAAACGGCAAACGCCTTGCCCCCGCGCCGCCTTTTGGGGTATACTGTCTCTGTTGGAATGCTTTTCCGGCCGGAGAGCCGGAACCGATCGCAGGAGGCCGCCATGTTTTCCTGGCTGACAACTACAACCGCGGGCAAGCTCCTCTCCACCTTTCTGATCTCGATGGTCCCGGTGGTGGAGCTTCGCTTCGGCCTGCCCTACGGCATCGCCCTGGGCCTGGAGTACCCCTGTGCGCTCGCGGCCGCCGTGCTCGGCAACCTCCTGCCCGCCCCCTTCATCATCGTGTTCGTCCGCCGCGTCTTCGCCTGGCTGCGCCGGAAAAACGCCCGCTTTGACGACTGGATCACCGGGATGGAGCACCGCGCCAACCTCAAGGGCGAGATGGTGAAGAAATACGGGCCGATCGGTCTGTGCCTGCTGGTGGCCATCCCGCTGCCGGGCACCGGCGCCTGGACCGGAGCGCTGGTCGCGGCGCTGCTGGATCTGGGCTTCGTGCGCTCGATGCTGTACATCATCCTCGGCGTGCTGATCGCCGCGGGGATCATGACGCTGCTGACCTACGGCGCGCTCGCCGTGTTCTGAGAGAGGGAGACAGATGGACGAGATCAGGCTTTTCGTGTGCAGCCATAAGGAGCTGCCGCTGCCGTCCGCCGCGCCCTTTTGCCCGATCCAGGTCGGCGCGGCGCTGGCGGAGCGCCCCTTCCCCGGCTTCCTGCGCGACGACGCCGGCGACAACATCTCCGCCAAAAACCGCTCGTACTGCGAGCTGACCGCCCAGTACTGGGCCTGGAAAAACGACCGGGCCCCCTGGCTGGGCTTTTTCCATTACCGCCGCTTCCTCTATCCCGAGCCGGCCGCCCGCCGGCCCTACCGGATCGAGGCGGCGCCCACGCCGGAGACGCTCGAGCGGCTCGGCTTCTCCGGGCTCGCGGCGCTGGCGGAGCGGTACGACGCGATCCTGCCGATCCCGGAGGAGATGTTCGTATCCGTGCGCGAGCACTACGCCGCGGCGCCGCATCACCGCGCGGCGGATCTGCGCCTGGCCGAGGAGATCCTGAAGGAGCTCCGTCCGGAGTACGCCGAGGCCGCGGAGCGTTATCTGTCCGGCACGAGGCAGCTTTTCGGCAACCTCTTCATCATGCGCCGCGCCGTCTTTGAGGACTACTGCGCCTGGCTCTTCCCGATCCTGGAGGAGTTCGACCGCCGGGCCGACTGGGCGGGCCGCTCGCCGCAGGAGCTGCGGGCCGACGGCTATCTGGCCGAGCGCCTGCTGGGCGTGTACGCCGAAGAGCACCGCGGCCGGTGGCGGAGCCTCGAGCTGCCGCGCGTGCACTTCGACGCGATCGAGGGGAAGCCGGATTGGAAAAACCGCCTGCTTTACGCGCTGCTGCCGCCCTCGAGCCGCCGCCGCGCCCTCGTCAAGCGGCTGATGAAAAAGGATTGAGCATATCAAGCATATTGAACGGGCGTGCTGTATTTTGCAGTACGCCCGTTCTCATGCTTTCCCCGCTGTTCTCAAGCCTTCCCCGCCGGCGGGGAAGGTGCCCCAGCGCCGCAGCGTTGGGGCGGATGAGGTGGAAAACCAAGCGCCGCGAAAAGAGCCTCATCCGTCATCCGCCTTGCGGGGGACGGCGGATGCCGCCTTCCAGGTCGCAAGCATAGCTTGCTCCCC
>JAILOS010000013.1 GCA_024690695.1 Oscillospiraceae bacterium | reverse complement strand
CTTCACCGTGCCGTCCGTGTCGATCGAGATGCCCTTCACGTCCTGTCCGCCGATGTCGATGATCGCCTTCACGCTCGGGTCCGTGATGTGCACGCCCATCGCGTGGCACGAAATCTCGGAGATGTTCTCGTCCGCAAACGGAACCTTGTTCCGTCCGTAGCCCGTGCCGATCAGGTACTCAAGCTCCTTCGAGTCCTTCAGTCCCGCCTGCTTGCACACGTCTTCCATCGCCGCGATCGCGCTCAGCTCCGAATTGATCTTGCTGCGGATCGTCGTATCCGCGATCATCTTGCCGTTCTCGTCCAGAATAACTGCTTTCGTGAAGGTCGAGCCAACGTCGCAGCCGCCAAAGTATTTCATGTTCTCTGTGCCTCCAATACTATCTTATCAGTCGTACTTGTACTTGGGGAATTTGTCGAGGTCATAGGCCTCCGCGAGCGTGTCTCTGCGCTCCATGTTGTCGTAGCGCTTCTTCAGGAAGGGCTCCACGACGTTGAACAGCAGCTTGCCGTCGAGATCGAAGAAGAAGATCACGAAAAGGCCGACGTTGAGCAGCACAAAGATCAGGCAGAATTTGAGCAGAGCTTTCTTGAGTTTTTTCATTCCAGCATATCCTCCCTATTACCAGGTCATGGAGTCGTCAAAGTCAAGCAGCGAGGGGTCGAGCGGCTCTTCGTGCATAACCGTGGTCATGTAGTCGTTGATCTGACGGCGGATCTCCGCGCGGGACACGGTACGGCTGTCGGGAAGCGCGTGCGGCATCCAGAAGGCGTTGATGTTCCTCTTGCGGAACTCGTCCTCGAACAGGCCGTGGACGCCCTGCATGCCCTTGCACTGGAGCTGGTCGTACATGGCGACCATGTCGCAGTTGAAGCGCTCCATGTACTCCCACAGCTCGAAGATGTGGTGCATGCCGCCGACGGCCATGCGGCGCATCGGAGCCCACATGTGGTAGGTGGCCATGTCCTCGAGCATGTGCTCGTAGGAGTCGGTGCGAATCTCCATGTCGAACATCAGGGAGTCCATGTTGATGATGACGTTCAGGCCCCAGCAGTTGTAGGCCCAGGTGCACCAGTTGGAGTAGTACAGCGGAGCGCAGGACCAGGCGATCACGCGGTGGCGCGTCTGCGGGAAGGGATTGATCTTCTTCTCGACGCACTTGTACATGATCTTCTTGACCTTCTCGCTGGCCTCTTCCCAGAAGTCGCCCTGGATGCCGTACTGGGTGGAGTAGATGCGGAAGAGCGCCTGGGCGACGCCGTTGATCGGGTAGTAGTCGGTCTTCGAAGCGACCTCCCACTTCTCCCACTCGTCGCGCTGCAGCTTGTTCTGGCGCTCGAGGTATTTCTTCATGCACTCCCAGTTGAAGGGCTCGCCGGTCTGGTCGGCGATGAACTTCCACAGCTCTTCGATCTCGTTCATGCAGTACTTCTTGACCAGCGGATCGTCAAACTGCATCGGCAGAGGCAGCGCGAAGAGCGGCTTGTCTGCGAACCAGTCCTGCAGGGTGTGCGTGGAAACGGAGGCGTCGCAGGCCTCGTTGCAGGTGATGATCAGCGGAGCGGAATCGGGCACGTCGTCGAGGACGAAGAGGCCGGATTCGGCCTGGCACATCGGGCAGGGGTCGCCCGGAAGGCCGATCGACTGCACCGCGTCGATGTAGTTGAGCACGGTGTGGGAGTTGACGTGGCAGGTGACGAAGTAGGGGATCATCTCGATCGGGATGTACTGATACCCGGCGTCCTTCCACGGATAGAACAGGGTGCCGCAGGTCGTCTCGTTGGCGAAGAAGGTGTGCTTGTAGGCGTCGTTCTCCTTGCCGTTGTGCAGACGGGTGTCGGCGTTGAAGAAGTTGCAGATCTGGTGGATCGAGGCGGAGACCATCGCGCGGTAGTGCCAGGCGGAAGCTCTCATGGCCTCGCCGCGGGTGCCCTGCAGGCCGCGCTCGAACCAGTGGATGACCGGCAGATAGGTCTGGCCCATCCAGCGGTAGCGCCAGGTGCCCTTGAAGAAGTCGATGGGATTGTTGGAATACTTGAGGATGTCGGTGACCATGTGGACGTAGTTGTAGCCCCAGATCATGTACATGAAGTACAGCGTGTCCTTCACGCCGCGCCATTCTCTGTGCTTGAGCAGGCCGGTTTTGTCCTCGTACAGCTCGCCGAGGCGGCGGCCGCCGGGCTCGGCCGTATGGGGCTTGCCGTACCAGAAGTCGTGCAGGTTCTTCTTGAAGCCGTTGGCCTTCAGCTCGGCCACGGTCTTCTGCACGTCGTTCTTCGTCTCGGCAAGCTTCTTCTGGATACCGGAAACGTCAAATTTGATCGCCATATTACTTGCCCTCCTGGATGTGCTTGATTTCTACGCTTTCAACGAAGGCCTGGAAACGGGTGCGGAGCTGGCCGGAGGCGGAGTTGATGTACTCTTTTTCGATGGAGCAGACGGGGAGGCCGAAGTCGCGCTTGAGGATGAAGGTGTCGATCACGCGCTCGTAGCTCCAGTACTCGCAGAACTTGTTGGAGGCGATGATGACGCCGTCGGCGTTGTACTCCTTCGCAAGGTCGGCCAGTCTCTTTTTGCGGGCGCGCATCTCGTCCTGCGGCATGAAGCGCGGGCAGTTGGAGGTCTTGAGGTAATGCTCGGCAATGCAGCGCAGCGGGCTCTTGCCCTCCTCGAGGACGATCGGCTGGCGGCTTTCGACGGCGCCGTAGCAGAAGCGGTCGCACACGACGAGCGCGCCGCAGCCCTCGATCAGCTTGGTGAAGTCGGGATCGTCGTTCTCGGAGCCGGCCAGAACGACCTTGCAGCGGAAGTTCTTCTTCAGGTCGGGCTCGCGGGTCTTCATCTCCTCGGCCGTCTCGCGCAGATACGGGAGGATCAGATACTTCGGGCAGGCGAGGGAGACGAGCTGGATCACGTGGAACTCGTAGCCGGTGATGGTCGGGTTGTCGAGCTTGCGGTAGTCGCCGATCTCGTTGATGAGGCGGCAGACCTCGTTGTGCTCCTCGACGGTCTTGCGCAGCGTCTCGTCCGAGACGTCGATGCCGAAGTGCTCGTGCAGCGGCTCGAGCACGTGAGCGCGGAGCTGGGTCTCGAAGTGCTGGTAGCTGTTTTCGGTGTTTTTGAAGGGAATGTCGGTGAAGGTGCAGAAGAAATCATCGTTGTCGATGATGCGCATATCCTCGACGGAGTCGAGGTGCTTCTGCTGCAGGTGCTCCTGGAAGCGGCAGGTGGCGGTGCAGGTCTCGGTGCCCATCTGCGCGTCGAGGAAGTTGTAGCCGCCCTCCAGCGCGCGCTCCAGCAGAGAGCGGGCGTAGTGGCAGACGCGGCCGGACAGGTAGTAGGTCGCCAGGTCGGGAGACGCGCAGCGCGGCGCTCTCAGACGGACGGAGAAGCAGCCGGGAAGGTCGAGAAGTACTTCAGGCATGAAATAGCAGGTATAGCCGATCGCGCGCTTGCCGTCGGCCTTCGCCTGTTTCACAAGCTCGTTATTGGCTTCCTGAAGCAGATTCTCAAAATAGATCAGATGTTTGAGATCTTTCAACAGATAACCCCCTCAAAGTTATTTTATCCGATTATCAACTGGCACAGGACTCGGATTTTGTGCCAACTTCACGAATAACAGTATACCAAATGGGTAAAACCTTGTCAACAGAAAGACTTTTGCGCGCCTGCCGTTTTCAAGGAAAAAATTGTCCGTCCCCGCCGCGCCTCTCCCCTTTCGCCGGGCCGGACGGAGCAAAAAACGGCCCCGGCCGCGCATAATCGCACAGACGGCCGGGGTCGTTTTTCGTCGGGGCGGGCTTCAGCGCGCCGAAAACCGCTCGAGCGATGCGCGGACGTCCGCCTCGCAGGCGGAGGCCCTGCCCTGGATCATCTCCGGCGAGCCGCCGCCGCGGCCGCCGATCGCGGCGTTGATCGCACGGCTCTGCGCGCGCAGATCCACGCTGCGGCTGCCGATCACGTAGCGGTAGCCCTCCTCGTCGCTGCCGGAGAAGGCCGCGGCAAAGCCGGTGCAGCGCTCGGTCAGGCGGTTTACCAGCTCGCGCAGCGCGTTTTCGCCGAGCGCCGCCTCGAAGACGACGATATTGCCCTCCCGCGGCGCGCAGCCTTCGGCGATGCGGCGGGCCAGCTCGTTTTCGATCAGCGCCGCGCGCTCCTTCTGCTTCGCCTGCTCGGCCAGCAGCCGCTCCACCGCCGGCACGATCCTGTCTCGCGGAACGCTGAGCAGCCGGGAGATCGCCGCGGCGCCCTCCTGTCTGCGGGCGTAATCCTCCATCGCGTCCAGACCGCATACGAGCGTCAGGCGCATGCCGCCGCGGTGGCGCTCCGCCTCGAGGATCTTGATCGCGCCGATCTCGCCGGTATGCGAGACGTGCGGCGCGCAGCAGGCGCAGAGGTCGAGCCCCTTGATCTCGACCAGGCGCACCGCCCCCGCGATCTCCTTCTTGCTGCGATACTCCAGCGCCGAGAGCTCCTCCGGCGACGGAAACCAGGCGCGCACGGGCAGGTTCGCGCGAACCGCCTCGTTGGCGAGACGCTCGATCTGCCGCAGCTCCTCCTCGCCCAGCTCGCCGCTGAAATCAATCGTCATGCCGCCCTCGCCCATGTGAAAGCCGACGTTTTCATAGCCGAAGCGCCGGTGCACGAGACCGGAGACGACATGCTCGCCGGAGTGGTTCTGCATCCGGCGCAGCCGCCGCTCAGCGTCCAGTTCCCCGGCGACCTCGGCGCCGATCTCAACAGGATGGTTTACATAATGATATATTATGTCGCCTTTTTCCTGTACGTCGAAGACCTCGGCGCCGCCGATGCGGCCCGTGTCCGCCGGCTGGCCGCCGCCCTCCGGGAAGAAGGCCGTCCGGTCGAGGACGAGCGCGAAGCCCCTCCCGTCCGCCTCGCAGGAGAGCACACGGGCGCAGAAGGAAAACAGATGGCTGTCGGCGTTATAAAGCTTTTCCGTCACGGGTTTTCCTCCTCCTTCTTTTTGCGGAACACCAGCAGCTTGCTGATGACGTAGTTCAGAATGATCACGACCACCGAAGCGACGATTTTGACGAGCATGCTGTCAAAATCGAGCTTTGTCACAAAGACGAAGAGGATCAGCTCCTCCACGCCCAGCGTCGCGAGCCTCCCGGCGTAAAAGCTCAGGAGCTGACGCGCGGCCTCTCCCACATTTGCCGGTCTGGCCGAAAACACCCAGGTCGCGTTGGTGACATAGGCGAAGAGAACCGCCAGGATCCACGAGATGATGTTGGCAATCAGCTCGTTGAGGTCGAAGGGGCGGTTGAAGAGCCAGAAGACGAAAATGCCCAGCAGCGTCGTCAGGCCGCCGAAGAACAGGTACAGCAGCAGCTCGCGGTGCTTTTGCCAAAAGGGCTGCAGCGGCCGGAGCGGCTTCCAGTCCATGAGACGGTCAAAAAGATCTTTTTCTTCGTTCATACGAGCTCTCCTCTCAGCGTCTCTCCTTCCGCAGCGAGGACACGGACCGCGCGGATCTGCCCGCGCAGCCCCGTCCCGGGCACGGCGACCGGCAGATAGGTGTCGCTGTGGCCGACGGAGAGGCCGTCCTCCTCGGTTTCAAACAGCACCGGCAGCGTCTGCCCGACGCTCCCGGCCATAAACGCCCGCCGCATTCCGTCCGCCGCCTCCTGCAGCTCCCGCGCGCGCCGGGCCTTCAGCGCGTGCGTGCACTGGCCGGGCATTTTGTCGGCCGGCGTGCCCGGGCGGCGGGAATACGGAAAGACGTGGATATCCGCGAAGCCGACGCGGCGGATGAAGGCCAGCGTGTCCGCCTGATCCCACTCCGTCTCGCCGGGAAAGCCCGCGATCAGATCCGCCGTCAGCGCGCAGCCGGGGAAATACCGCCGCAGCAGCTCCGTCCGCTCGAAAAAGAAGGCCGTGTCGTATTTGCGGTTCATCGCCCTGAGCGTCCGGTCGCAGCCGGACTGCAGCGAAAGGTGGAAATGGCGGCAGAGCTTGCCGCACGCCGCGGCGCGGCGGCAGAAGTCCTCCGTGATCACGGTCGGCTCCAGCGAGCCGAGACGCAGGCGCATCTCCCCGCTCGCCGCGGCGACGGCCTCGATCAGCTCGGCAAGACCGGGCCTGTCCGGCAGATCGACGCCGTAGGACGCGATCTCGATGCCGGTGAGCACCAGCTCGCGGAAGCCCTCCTCCCGGAGGCGCTCCGTTTCACGCACGGCGTCGGCGATCGGGAGGCTGCGCAGGCGGCCCCGGGTATAGGGGATGATGCAGTAGCTGCAGAAATTGACGCAGCCGTCCTGGATCTTCAGCATCGCGCGGGTCCGGCCGCCGACCGCGCCGGCCGGCAGCGGCTCGAAAACGCGGCGCTCGAAGGGTTTGTCGATCTCCCGGCGGCGTTTTCCCGCCGCCACGGCCTCCTCCACGGCGTCCACGGTCTTTTTCCGGTCCGCCGCGCCGAAAATCACCGCCGCGCCGAGCGACTCGATCTCGTCCGGCTCGATCTGGGCGTAGCAGCCGCAGACGGCGAGCACCGCGCCGGGATTCTCGTCCCGCAGACGGCGGATCGCCTGCCGGGACTTGCGGCCGCTCTCCGCGGTAACCGCGCAGGTGTTGACGATCACGGCGTCGGCCCGCTCCCCCTCCGCCGCCGGCCGATGGCCGCGGCTGAGCAGCAGCGATTCCATCGCCTGTGTCTCATACTGGTTGACCTTGCAGCCGAGAGTCGTTATAATATAGGTCATCGAACAGCCTCTTTACTCTTTAGAAATGGAACGCGCGTTTTCCGCGCGGCAGAAAAATCATGGAACACTATCTGGACAACGCCGCTACCACGAAGGTCTGCCCCGAGGCGCTCGAGGCGGCCGCCTATGCGATGACGGAGTGCTACGGCAATCCGAGCTCGACCCACGCGAAGGGGCGCGAGGCGAAAAAGCTGCTGGACAAAGCGCGCGGCCAGGTCGCCGCGGCGCTCGGCTGCGCACCGGAGGAGCTGGTCTTCACCTCCTGCGGCTCGGAGAGCGACAACTGGGCGCTGCTCGGCGGCGCGGAGGCGATGAAGCGCCGCGGCCGGCATGTGATCAGCTCCGCCGCGGAGCACGACGCCGTGCGCAAAAGTCTCGACGAGCTGGAGCGGCGCGGCTTCGAGGTCACGCGGCTCAAGCCCGACCGCAGCGGCGCGGTCCGCGCCGAGGACGTGGAAAACGCGCTGCGTGAGGATACTATACTCGTTTCTTTGATGCTGGTCAATAACGAAACCGGCGCGGTAACGGATCTTTCCGCCGTTTCCGCCGCGCTCCGGCGGGCGAATTCCCCCGCTCTGCTGCACTGCGACGCGGTGCAGGGCTTTTTGAAGCTGCCCTTTACGCCTTCTTCGCTGGGCGCGGATCTCGTCAGCCTCAGCGGACACAAGATCCACGCGCCGAAGGGCGTGGGCGCGCTGTACATCCGCAGGGGCCTGCGCCTGAAGCCCTTCCTCGTCGGCGGCGCGCAGGAGAACGGCCGCCGCGCCGGGACGGAGGCCCTGCCGCAGATCGCCGCCTTCGGCGCTGCCGCCGCGGTCGGCAAAGCGGAGATGGCCCTCTCGGTAAAGCGGATGGAAGCGCTGCGGACGCTAATCACGGACACGCTGCGGCCGGAGCTGCCGGAGCTGCAGCTCATCGGCGGCGGCGCGCCGCACATCCTCAGCCTGTCGCTGCCCGGCTGGCGCAGCGAGGTGCTGCTGAATTTCCTCGAAGCGCAGGAGATCTACGTCTCGCGCAGCTCCGCCTGCAAAAAGGGCGCGCGCAGCCACGTGCTGGAGGCGATGGGCCTGCGCAGCGAGGTGATCGACGGGGCGATCCGCGTCGGCCTCAGCCGCCTGAACAGCGAAGAGGACGCTCTCGCCTTCTGCCGGGCGCTGAAGGAAGCGCACGACCGGCTGGCCCACCGCTGATGGATGCAAAAAGCTGTGAACCTTCGTGTCCACAGCTTTTTGCTTTTTTATTCCGCTTATTCCTTGGCCGGGGGCGCCTTTTTCGGCGTTCTCGGCTTCTTTTCCGGCTCCGGCTCGGCCCAGGTGATCTCGCGCGTGACCGGGTCGATATGTTCGATTTTCCGGTATTCCTCCGGGTCTGTGGGCAGGTCGTTGAATCTCAGGCGTTTTTCCGTGCCGCGGTTGATGAAGGTGTAGACCACGACGAAGACCGGCACGCCCAGCAGCATGCCCCAGAAGCCGAAGGCTCCGGCGCCGACGATGATGGAGAACATGACCCAGAAGCCGTTGATGCCCGTGCTGCCGCCGAGGATCTTCGGGCCGATGACGTTGCCGTCGAGCTGCTGCAGCAGGATGATGAAGATGACGAACAGCAGGAACTTGCTGGGATCGTCCATCAGAATGATCAGCGCGCAGGGGATGGCTCCGATGAAGGGGCCGAAGAAGGGGATCACGTTCGTCACGCCGACGATGACGCTGACGAGCAGCGGATAGGGCATTTTCATGATCAGGCAGGCGATATAGCAGATCAGGCCGATGATGGCCGAGTCGAGCAGCTTGCCGGAGATGAAGCCCAGGAAGGTCTTGTCGGTAAAGTGCACCGCCTCGCGGAGCTTTTCCGCCGTCTCCACGGAGAAAATGCTGTAGGTCAGGCGCTTGACGCCAGCCTTGAAGCCCTCAAGGTTGGCCAGCAGATAGACCGACACGAAGATGCCGACGATCAGGTTGTAGACGCCGACCAGGAAGACCTTCACGCCGCTGGTCACGCTGGTCACGACGTCGCCGAGACGCGGCGCCACCGTGGTGCGCACCCAGTTGGCGATATATTCGTTCGTGTTGCCGAGCAGCGCGGTCGCGTATTCCTCCACGATGGGATTGTCGGCCAGCAGATTCTCCGCCCAGACCGTCAGGCTCTCGATAAAGTCCGGCGCCTGCTGGACGATGGTAAGGGCGTCGGCGAGCTGGGAGACGATCAGATAGATCACCGCGCCGAAAACCACCAGGAAGATCAGGATCGAGAAGGTGACGCTCAGGCCGCGTGCAAAGGCCGCGGCCCCTTTTTCCTTTTTGGGAAACAGGCGACGACCCAGCGGCAGAAACAGCGTCCGCTCCATCCATTTCATCAGCGGAGCGAGCAGATAGCAGATCACGAAGCCCCAGATAAAGGGCCCGAGGATATTCCCGACCGACTTCAGAAACCGGCCGATGGCCGGCAGGCGCGTGAGCAGGATGTAAAAGAGGACCGACGCCGCGATCACGCTGAACGCGGTAACGCCCCAGTGCAGATATTTCTTGTCCCACCGGAATTTCTGTCTCATGGCCTCTCCCCCTTCCGTATCATATATTTTACTATCCGCCGCGCCGCCGCGTCAATACGAATTTGTAAACATTCTTTTTCTTTGCATTATGGAAACCGGTTTTTGAATGTATGCAGTTTCGGCTTGTTGACAATTTTGTTGAAAATGTTAAAAGTCCGCATGATCCCATCCCTCGCTTTCACAGCAGAAAGCGGGGCTTATCCACTCTCTCCGACAGAATATACATAACCGCGTCAACCGATTCATAGTCTTCCCTCCCCGTACATAGGGTATAGCAAAGTTTCTGTTTCCGTCGGGAGGCTGTTATGAACCGGATCCTTGCCTGTTGTCTGCTCCTTGCCTGTCTCTTCTCCGGGCGCTGGACGTCCTCGGAGCGTATGCCCGCCGTCAGCCGGAGCGAGAGCGCCGGCGCCCCCCTGTCCGTCTCCGCTCCCTCGGCGCTGCTGATGGAGAAGGAGACGGGCACGGTGCTGCTTGAAAAAAACGCGCACGAGCGCCTGTTCCCCGCCAGCGTCACGAAGGTGATGACGATGCTGCTGATCGTCGAGGACCTCGACGCCGGGCGCGTCTCGCTCAACGACACCGTGACTGCCAGCGCGCGGGCCGCCTCCTTCGGCGGCAGCTGCGTCTATCTCGAAGAGGGCGAGCAGATGAGCCTGAGCGACATGCTCAAGTGCGTCGCCGTCGTCTCCGCCAATGACTGCGCCGTTGCGCTGGCCGAGCATCTCGCCGGCAGCGAGGAGGCCTTCGTGGCGCGGATGAACCGCCGGGCGGAGGAGCTCGGCCTGCAGGACACGCATTTTACGAGCTGCAGCGGCCTGTTCGACGACGGCGAGCACTACAGCAGCGCCTACGACCTGGCCGTGATCTCGCGGGAGCTGCTGAGTCATCCGATCATCAAGGACTACACGACGATCTGGCTCGACAGCATCCGCAACGGCGCCTTCGAGCTGAACAACACCAATAAGCTGGTGTACTGGTACCCCGGCTGCACCGGGCTCAAGACCGGCTATACCAGCAGCGCCATGTACTGTCTGGCGGCCTCGGCCGAGCGGGACGGCGTGGAGTATATCGCGGTCGTGCTGCGCTGCGAGAGCATTGAAAAGCGCAACGCCGACGCGAAGGCCCTGCTGAACTACGCCTTCGCGGCCTATACGCTCTGCCCGCTGCGGCCCGAGGGAGGGCTGCCGGAGCTCCCGGCGGAGATGAGCGGAGAGGAGACGCTCTCCCTGCGCGTCGAGGGCCCGGCCTGGGCGCTGGTGGAAAAAAGCGGACAGCGCCCGGAATATTCCTTCACGCTTCCGGAGAGCGTGACCGCTCCGGTGCGGGAGGGCGAGCCGCTCGGCACGCTGCGCGTGACGCTCGGCGGCGAGACCGTGGCGGAGCTGCCGGTGACGGCGGCGCGGGAGCTGCCGCGGCTGACGACCGGCGAGCTTCTGGGACGGCTGCTCGCGGCGGCCGCCGGCGCGCAGTAGCGGCGGGAAACGCGGCGCAGATGAAAAACGGGGGCTTCCGAAGAAGCTCCCGTTTCGCCGTTTCCGGATCTGTCAGCCGTGGCTCTCGTGCCAGGCGTCATAATTGGCCTCCCCGTTGGGGCCCGTATATTCGCCCGTCACTTTGCTCATCGCCCGCTCGTAGGCCGGATCGTCCGCATCGTAGGGCGTGGGCCTGTAGTCGTTGTAGCCCGGCCCGGTGTAGCCTTCGAGCGCCGGGCGGCTGCTGACGCTGCAGGGGATGATCGTATAGCTGACGTGGGACACGCTCCCGTCCAGATCGCGCTTCATCAGCACCTGCACGATCGCGGTGTCCGGGTCGCTGGGCGCGTTGTGGCCGCCGAAGCTGAAGTTGCCCATGCTGTAGAGGATGATGCCGCCGTTGTACTCCTCGGCCGGCTGCAGACAATGCGGATGGCTGCCGTAGATCATGTCCGCGCCGGCGTCGATGCAGGCGCGCCCGATGTCGATCTGCGACTGCTCCGGTCGGTAATGCAGCTCGATGCCCCAGTGGAAGGCGCAGATGATATACTCGGCCCCCTCCTGCTTGAGCTTCTCGATGCCGGCCAGGGCCGAATCGAGGTCGGGCCGGTAATCGCCGTAAGCGCGGCTGAACTGGCAGTAAATGCCGAGCTTCAGGCCGTTCGGCGTCTCGACGACCTGCGCCTGGTCGTTGACGCCGTAGGGGACGCCGTAAGCCTCCAGCGCCGCGCAGGTATCCTTGATTCCCTTGTCGCCGAAATCGTCGGTGTGGTTGTTGGCGGTCGTGACGAAATCGACGCCGCCCTCGGTCAGGATCTGCGCATACTCGCTGGGCGCGCGGAAATAGAAGGTCCTGGAGGACCAGAGCGGCTCGTCCGAGAAGCTGCACTCCAGATTGCCGATCGTGTACTCGTCCTCTTTCAGCAGCGAGCTCACGTTGGACAGCGGATAGCTGTAATCGCCGTTCATTTTGGTCTGGTAGTCCGTGGAGTGCTGATGGCTCACGAGCGTCAGATCGCCGATATAGGAGATCACGAAGAATTCCGGCTGCGGCTCCGGGGTCGGCTCCGGCGTGGGTTCGGGCGTCGGCTCCGGGGTCGGCCTCGGCGTCGGCTCCGAAACGGGCGCCGCGCTCGCCGCCGGTTGGGCGACGGGCGCGGCGGCTGCTTTCGCGGATTCCGCAGAGTCTGTCTTTTCGCCGATCGCCATCCGCTGGGACACGAAAAAGCCCAGCGCGGAGATCAGCATGAGTATGACGATCAGCCAGAGCAAAAATTTTTTCATGGAACGGACCTCTTCTCGTTTCTCTTTCATAGTATACAGAGTATCCGCTGCCATTATAGTAGCGTTTTGCGAAGAAAGCAAGGAAAAGACTTCCTTTCGGCGAAAAAGCGAAAAAGAAAGAAGGCGTAAAGCAAAATTTCCTCTTGGAAAACAATGGCCGCCGCAGTATAATAGACGTGTCAAAAGATAGAGAGGAGCGTTGTCCATGAACAAAGAATGGCAAGCCTATATCCCCCGCGACGACATCTACCTCTTCAACATCGGCGAAGCGCAGCGGGCCTGGGTCAGCTTCGGCTGCACCTACATACCCGAGCTCCGGCGGCATCGGTTCCTCGTCTGGGCGCCGAACGCCCGGAGCGTGACCATCGCCGGCGATTTCAACGGCTGGGCCTGGGATGAAACGCGCATGGAGCGCGTCGAGGGCGGCTGCTGGATCGCCTTCGTTGAGGGCGTCTGGCACGGCGCGCGCTATAAATACTGCGTCGAGGGAGCCGACGGGCGAAGGCTCCTGAAGTCCGATCCCTTCGCCGCCTTCAGTCAGCACAGCAGCGAAACCGCCTCGATTGTCTTCGATCACAGCGAGTTTCAGTGGAACGACGGCGCCTATATGGCCGCGCGCGAGCAGCGCGATTTCATGACCAGCCCGATGAGCGTGTACGAGGTGCACGCCTCCTCCTGGCGCGCCCTGCCGGGCTATCGGCCGCTCTACCGGGAGCTTGCCGACGAGCTGAGCGTCTACTGCGAGGAGATGGGCTTCACCCACGTGGAGATCATGCCCGTTACGGAGTTCCCCTACGACGGCTCCTGGGGCTATCAGGTGACGGGCTACTACGCCCCCACCTCCCGCTACGGCGACCCGGACGACTTCCGTTATCTGGTCGATACGCTCCATCGCCACGGCATCGGCCTGATCATGGACTGGGTGCCTGCGCATTTTCCGAAAGACGAGCACGGTCTGGCCCGCTTCGACGGGACGCCGCAGTTCGAGTGCAAGGAGGAGCGCATGGCCAACCACCCCGAGTGGGGCACGCTGATCTTTGACTACGCCAGCGACCAGGTGCAGAGCTTTCTGGTCTCCTCCGCCTGCAAATTCTTCGAGGAATTCCATATCGACGGCATCCGCGTGGACGCGGTGAGCTCGATGCTCTACCTCAACTACGGCCGGCGCGACGGCGAATACACGCCCAACCGCGAGGGCGGCAACATCAATCTCGGCGCCGTGGAATTTCTGAAAAAGCTCAACTCCACGATCCTGCGCCGCTATCACGGCGCGATCACGATCGCCGAGGAGTCCACGGCCTTCCCGCTGATCACCGCGCCTCCGTCGGTCGGCGGGCTGGGCTTCTGCTTCAAGTGGGACATGGGCTTCATGCACGACACGCTCGACTATATGGCCCTCGACCCGATCTACCGCAAGTATCATCACGACAAGCTGACCTTCTCGATGATGTACGCCTTTTCGGAAAACTACGTGCTCGCCTATTCGCACGACGAGGTCGTGCACGGCAAGCGCTCGATGCTCAACAAAATGAGCGGCGACTACGACCAGAAATTCGCCTCTCTGCGCACGCTCTACGGGTATCAGTTCGCCCACCCCGGCAAAAAGCACACCTTCATGGGCGGCGAATTCGGCCAGTTCATCGAGTGGAACTGGCAGCAGCCGCTCGACTGGCTGCTGTTGGACTATCCCCGTCACGCGCAGCTTCGCGAGTACGTGAAGGAGCTCAACCGCCTTTACCGCAGCACCCCCGCGCTGACCGAGCTCGACAAGAGCTGGGACGGCTTCCAGTGGCTGAACGTGGACGACCGCGACCGCAGCGCCGTCGCCTTCCTGCGCATGGCGCCGAAGGCCGGCAGCTACCTCGTCTGCGCCTGCAACTTTACGCCCGTGCGGCTTGACGGCTTTGTGATCGGCCTGCCGGAAAACGGCGTGCTGCACGAGCTGCTCAGCAGCGACGAGGAGCGCTTCGGCGGCGGCGGCGTCCGCAACGCCGGGACGATCCGCGCCATGCACGAGGCCTTTACGGACAAGCCCTGGTCGGCGCGCATCACGATCCCGCCGCTGTCGACCGTCTGGTTCCAATATGAAAAGATTCAAACCGGGAGGAAAGCGAAATGAAAAAAGAATTCCGCGACATGCTCCGCGAACGCGGCCGGAAGGAAATGCCCCGCGTGCTGCTGGCGGCGGCCGAGTGCATGCCTCTGGCCAAAACCGGCGGTCTGGCCGACGTGGCCGGCACGCTGCCGAAGGCCTTTCGCGCGCTGAACATCGAGGCCAGGGTCATCATGCCCTATCACCGCATCGTCAAGGACAAATACGCCGGTCAGGTGGAGCACATGCTCAGCTTCACCAGCCGTCTCGGCTGGCGCGAGGCTTACGTCGGCCTTGAAAAGCTGGTGATCGACGGCGTCGTGATCTATCTGATCGACAACGAGCAGTACTTCGGCGACAAGATCTACCGCGGCGGCTATCCCGAGGGCGAGCAGTACGCTTTCTTCTGCCGCGCCGTGCTGGACGCGATCCCGGTGCTGGACTTCACGCCGGAGATCGTGCACTGCAACGACTGGCACACCGCGATGCTGCCGATGCTGGCCCGCACGCAGTACGTCGGCGGGATGCAGGAGCGGCTCAAATACCTGCTGACGATCCACAACATCGCCTTCCAGGGCAAGTTCGGCTTCGATTACGTGCAGGACCTGCTGGGAGTGGACGGACGCTACTACACGCCGGAGTTCATGGAGCTCAACGGCTGCGCCGACTTCCTGAAGGCCGGCTGCGTTTTCTCCGACCGCATCAACACGGTCAGCCCCAGCTATGCCGAGGAGATCCGCATGCCCTATTACGCCGAGGGTCTGGAGGGCATCCTAAACGCCCGCGCCGCCCAGCTCACCGGCATTGTCAACGGCATCGACGTCGACGTGTTCAATCCGCACACCGACCCGCTGATCCCCGCGCACTTCGACCGCGGTCATCTGCGCGGCAAGGCCAAATGCAAGGCCGCGCTCCAGGAGCGGCTCGGTCTGGAGCAGCGCCCCGAGGTCCCCGTTTTCGCGATGGTCACCCGCATGACCGAGCAGAAGGGCTTCGATCTCGTGGCCGCCGTGCTCGACGATCTGATGAGCTATTCGGACATGCAGTTTGTCCTGCTCGGCACCGGCGACAGCCGTTTCGAAACCTTCATGCGCGGCGCCGAGAACCGCTGGAAGGGCCGCCTGTGCGCCTATATCGGGTACAACGAGGATCTGGCCCACCTGATCTACGCCGGCAGCGACTTCTACGTGATGCCCTCCCGCTTCGAGCCCTGCGGCCTCAGCCAGATGATTGCGATGCGCTACGGCAGCATCCCCATCGTGCGCGAGACCGGCGGCCTGCGCGACACCGTGCGTCCCTATAACCGCTACACCGGCGAGGGCACGGGCTTCAGCTTCACCAACTACAACGCCGACGAATTCAAGGATACGCTGTACCGTGCGCTCGAATGCTGGAGCAGCGACGAGATCATGGGCGGACTGATCCGAAGCGCGATGAGCGAGGACTTCAGCTTTGACCGCTCGGCCGAAGAGTACGCCCGCACCTATCTATGGATGCTCTGATCTCCGAAGCGTCCGGCCACCCGGCTTATCGCCCCTCCGCCCCGGCCGGAGCCCGGGAGGGCGAGCACAGCCGCGTCTGGTTCGGCGGCAGCTATCAGGAGCACTGGTCGAACGACTATCGGCTGCTGGTCAGCTACCGCGACCGGCAGACCGTCGAGGCCGTTTTCTGCGGCGGCCGCTGGGAGCCCGCCGGCGGCGATCCGGAGGCCTGCGAAAGGCTGATGGATCCGCGCTGTCCCGGCTTTACGCGGCGGTATTTCCAGGCCGCCGCGGCGGCCTATCACGCGGCGCAGTCCTGTCTGCGGCGCGGGCTGGATCTGAAAAGACTGTATGAATGCTTCCCCGCGGCGGCCGACCCCATCGCCGCCGCGGAGCTGCTGCGCCTGCTGATGGACGACTGCGGCTTCAAGCTGGAGGACGCGCTGCCCACCGTGCTGCGCTGCTGCCGGGATTACCGGCTGAGCCGGGAGGAGTGCAGCCTGCTGCTGCCGCTGCAGCCGCGCACCTCCCACGTGGCAGAGCTGCTGCAGGAAAAAGCCGCTTTGCTGCCCCTCGGCGTGCACGACGCGCGCTGTGGGGAATACCGCAGCCCCTTCGGCGCGCTGCGCTGCGGCGAGACGCTGCGGCTGCGTTTCGAAGTGCGCAGCGGCCTCGTCGAGAGCGCGGAACTGCTGCTGCGGGGCGAAGGGCTCGATCTCGAGCTGCCGATGCGGCGCGAGGGCCGTTACTACGCCGCCTCCCTGCCCGCGCCGGAGGAGCCCGGCGCGCTGCGCTACAGCTTCCGCCTGCACACGTCGCAGGGTCTGCGCTTCCTCTGCCCCGACGGGAGCGGGTTTCAGGCGCAGACGCTGGAAAAAGCCGCCGAGGGCTTCCGGCTGACGGTTTTCCGCAAGGACTTCGACACGCCCGCCTGGTTCCGCCGGAGCGTGATGTATCAGATCTTCCCCGACCGCTTCGCCTTTTCCGACGACGACACGGCCCGGCGCGGCGTCGAATACCACCGCGCGCTGGGGCAGACGCCGGAGCTGCACGCGAGTCTCGACGAGCCCGTGCGCTGGACGCCGCGTTCCTTCGAAACGGCCTACAGCCCCGACGATTTCTACGGCGGGACCCTGCGCGGCATCGAGGAAAAGCTCCCCTATCTCGCCGCGCTCGGCGTGAACTGCCTGTACCTCAACCCGATCGTCGAGGCCCGCTCCAACCACCGCTACGACGCCTCGGATTATACCCGCGTCGACCCGATCCTCGGCACGAACGAGGATTTCGAGCGTCTGTGCCGGGCCGCCGCGGAATACGGCGTGCGCATCCTGCTGGACGGCGTGTTCTCGCACACCGGCGCCGACAGCCTGTATTTCAACCGCGACGGCCATTATCCCGGCCTCGGCGCCTGTCAAGGCAAGGACTCCCCCTATTATCGCTGGTACGATTTCCGCAGCTTTCCGAAGGACTACCGCTGCTGGTGGGGCTTTAAGGACCTGCCGGAGGTGGACGAGCGCTGTCCGGACTGGCAGGATTTCGTCGTCTCCGGGCAAGACAGCGTCGTCAGGACCTGGCTGCGCCGCGGAGCCGCCGGCTGGCGGCTGGACGTGGCCGACGAGCTGCCCGACGAGGTGCTGGCGCTGATCCGCCGCGCCGTCAAGGCGGAGAAGCCGGACGCGCCGATCGTCGGCGAGGTCTGGGAGGACGCGGTGATCAAGGAGAGCTACGGCTCCCGTCGCCGCTACGCGCTGGGCGACGCGCTCGACAGCGTGATGAACTATCCCTTCCGACAGGCGATGCTGGACTTCATCCACCGCCGCAGCGACGCCTTCGCCCTGCGCGATTTTCTGACCGGGCAGCAGATGAACTATCCCCGGCCGCTGTATTATTCGCTGATGAACCTGCTCGGCTCGCACGACGTCGACCGTCTCCGCACCGCGATGGCCGCGCCGGTCAACCTGCGGGGCATGAGCCGCGCGGACCAGCTGAACTATCCCTTCCGCGATGAGGACCGCGCGCTGGCGCTCGTGCGCGAAAAGCTCTGCGCCGCGCTGCAGTTTGCGATCCCGGGCGTGCCCAGCGTCTACTACGGCGACGAACAGGGCATGTGGGGCACCGGCGATCCCTTCAACCGTCTCCCCTTCCGCGAGGGCGAGCCGGAGCTGCACGATTTCTACGCCGCGCTCGCCGCGCGCCGCCGCGCCGAGCCCGTTCTGCAGACGGGCGAAGCGCTCTTCTCCGCCCCGTCCGCCGACGTGCTGACCGTGCTGCGCTATGCCGATCACGGCCGCGACGCCTTCGGCGAACCGATCGGCGAGGGAGCCTGGCTGCTGGCGATCAACCGCAGCGACCACACCGAGAGCTTCGAGACCGACGCCTCCTGCGCCGGCTGCGGACTCGTCACCGGGCAGGTCGGCCCCTGCTCGGCGCTCTGGCTGCGTCTGAGTCCGGGCGAGGCGGCGAGCCCCGCATAACGCAAAAGGCGGACGGATGTCCCGCATAACACAAAAGCCGGACGGGCGCGAGGTTTCTTTAAAACCTCGCGCCCGTCCTTTTTGGCTCCCCTGAAAGGGGTCTTGGGTCTGTCAGCGAAGCTGACTGAGGGGTTCCCCTCGATTTTTTCAGCGCGGAGCTCTGATCAGACGCCGTACATGTGTCGAACGATCAGCCGCCGCGCAGTCTCCGGTCCGAAGAGCTTCGTCACCTGGTCGACCGCCGGGCCGCCCTCCCGGAACAGCGTCTCCGCAAAGGCGCAGACCTTCTCCCGTTTGGCTTCGGCGTCGCAGGCCGGCGCCGTTTCAGCCTGCGTAAGGTAAGTCTCGATATAGCTCTCCGCAGCCGCGTTCAGACGCTCGGCGCAGCCCTTCCCGCTCTTGTGGTACGAGCAGGCGTACAGGATGTCGTCATACCAGTGCGCTTTCTGCTGCTTCGGCTCCTCCAGATCCGCATCGCGCGCCTTGATCGCCGCGAAAGCGTCCAGCGCGTCCTGCGGATACGGCCGGAGCTGCGTATCGTACAGCTCGGCGATCTGTGTCTGCTTGCCGAAGGCGCTCACCCAGTCCAGATTGAACAGCGGCAGATCCTTCTCCATGACCGACAGCACGACCGTCTCCATTTTCATCAGCCCCAGCATGGCCTTCATGCGCATCACGCACAGATGCCCCAGGCCCTCGATCCGGTAGCTCTCCGTCAGAAAGACCATGCCGCTTTTGGCGAGCCTTGCGTCTTCGCCGACGTCCTCCCGCTCGATGCGATAACGCCGGGGCAGCTTTTCCAGCATCAGCTTCCCGAGCTCTTCCCGTTTTTTCATCCCGATCCCTCCCGTTTTTTCGGCCTGCGGCACTCCGCAGCTTCCGACAGCATTCGCCTCCGGACACGGCGGTGCCCGGAGGCGTCCTCTTTTTCTCAATTGAAGCGCACGACCACGTGCGCGATCCGGTACATCACGCGGACGACGGCCGCGCCGCCCTTGCCCGGAACGCAGACGAAGCGCAGCGTCGTTCGTTTCCGGAAATACCGCGCCCATTCGCTGTCATAGGCGTAGCAGGTCTCCCAGAGCTGTGCCAGATCCTTCTCGGCCTGCTCCGAGCCGTTCAGCCGCGCGTACAGGATCGCGATGCCGAACATGATGAACATCTCGTGCTTGAGATAAGACAGCTTCCGCCGCTCCTTCACGTCCCCGAGATGGAAGGCCGTAAAGCACAGCTCGGTAGCCTTGAGCTGGTGGGCGTAGCGCTTTTTCATCACGTCCTCCTGTACGCTCTGTCCGGCGCGGCCGATGAAATAGCGGTACAGGTTCGCGTTCATATAGTAAATGCGTTCCACGGCCTGCAGATTGCCGTAGATCATGTAATTGTCCTCGTAAAAGGTGTGCTTCGGCATCACCAGCCCCGTCTGCCGCAGCAGCTCCGTGCGGAAGGTGCAGGCGTGGATCATCAGGATCTGGTCGATGCGGAAGCGCTTCGTTTCCGCCCAGGTAAAGATTCTTCCCACCGGCAGGGCGTTGGAAAAATTGATGGAGCGGTCGCCCTTGCCGTCGGCGTGCTCGTAGTAGTAGTTCGTGACGAAGAGATCGACGCCGCCCTGCCGGTCGACGGCCTCGAGCGTGTCGAGAAAGCGCGGGAAATCGGCGCTCAGCCAGTCGTCGCTGTCCACGGTCTTGTAATAGCGCCCCGTCGCGTGGCGCAGGCCCTGGTTGATGCCCTCGCCGTGCCCGCCGTTCTCCTGGTGGACGACGCGGACGATATCGGGGTAGCGTTCCGCGTAGGCGTCCGCGATCGCGCCGGTGCGGTCTTTGGAGCCGTCGTCAATGATGATGATCTCTACGCGCTTGCCGCCGGCAAGCAGACTGTCGATACACTTTTCCATGTAGTCCTGGGAATTGTAGCAGGGCACCGCAACCGTCAGCAGCTTCATTCGTCTTCATCCTTTTTCGCGTGATTGGCCGTCTTCCGGATGACGGCCGACTGGTATTTCCAGTATAATCCTTCCGGTCCGTCTTGTAAACAATCGCTTTCTCAAAAAGTGCGGTCTTTTTGCTCTTTTCTTCTCCCCCTCCCGAGACGTTCGCCCGAGGAAATAATCTAATAGAATTTATTATGTTAACTTATTTGGAATCTTATATCGGCTTTCTATATTCTTTATCTGGTTCTATGCTACTATGTTATGTTAACTTTACAACCTTCTATTTGTCAGCCTCACTGCGTTGAAAAAGCCCGGAGCGGGCCCCGGGCTTTGCTCGGCGCGGGATCTCTGCGTTCAGCCTTCGCTCTCCCGGTCGAGGATCTGGCGGAACTGGGTCTCGTAGAGCTCCCGATAGGTCCCGCCGAGCGCCAGCAGCTCGTCGTGGGTGCCGGATTCGGCGATCACGCCGTCCCTGACGACCAGGATCCGGTCGGCCTTCAGGATCGTCGAGAGCCGGTGAGCGATAACGATGCTGGTGCGCCCCTCCATCAGCGCCTCCAGCGCCTCCTGGATCGCGCTTTCCGTGATCGAATCCAGCGCGGAGGTGGCCTCGTCGAGGATCAGGATCTTCGGATCCTTCAAAATCACGCGCGCGATGGACAGGCGCTGCTTCTCACCGCCGGAGAGCTTCAGCCCGCGGTTGCCGACGACAGTCTCCAGCCCCTCGGGCTGCGAGGCGATGAAATCGCTCAGATTGGCGATGTAGCAGGCCGCCTCGATCTCCTCGGGGCTTGCGTCCTCTTTGGCGTAGAGCAGGTTTTCGCGGATCGTGCCGTTGAAGAGATAGCTGTCCTGCGTCACGACGCCGATCTGCCGGCGCAGATAGCTCAGATCGAAGTTGCGCACGTCCACGCCTCCCACGGTCACGCGCCCGCCCAGCACGTCGTACAGGCGCGGGAGCAGGTTCACCACCGTGCTCTTGCCGGAGCCGGACGGGCCGACGATCGCGTACATTTTGCCGCCGGGCACCGTAAAATCGACGTCCGTCAGCAGAGGCTTGGCGGGATCGTAGGAAAAGGAGACGTGCTCGTAGCGGATCGGCGCGTCGGTCACGTCGGGCTTCAGGCCGTTTTCCGGGGACGTGATCGGGTTCGGCATGTCGAAGTATTCAAAAATGCGCGTGAACAGCGCCAGCGAGCGGGTGAAGTCCACGTGGACGTTCAGCAGGCTCTCCACCGGGCGGTACAGCCGGTTGATCAGCGAGACCGACGCCGTCACGACGCCGACGGTGAGGGCCGGATCGGCGTTCGTCACGATGAACCAGCCGCCCGCAAAATAGATCAGCAGCGGGCCGAGCTGCGTGAACATCCCCATCATCACGCGGAACCAGCGGCCGCTGTTCTGTTCCTTCAGCGACAGGCGCGTCGCCTCGTCGTTGACGCCGACGAAGCGCTCGTACTCCCTCTCCTCGCGGGTGAAGAGTTTCACCAGCAGCGACCCGGAAACCGACAGCGTCTCGTTGATGAGCTGATTCATCTCGTCGTTTTTGGCCTGCGCGTCGGTCAGGATCTGATAGCGCTTCTTGCCGACGCTCTTCGTGGGCAGGATCAGCAGCGGGATCACGACGATCCCGACCAGCGCGAGCTTCCAGCTCAGCGTCAGCAGGGCGATCAGCGTCGTGACGACCGTGACGGCGTTCGACACGATGCTCGTCAGCGTCCCGGAGACGACGGAGCTGACGCCCGAGATGTCGGTGTTCATGCGGGTGATGATGTCGCCCTGCTTTTCCGAGGTAAAGAAGGCGTGCGGCATGTGCTGCAGATGGTCGTACATCTGGTTCTTCATGTCGAAGATGATCCGCTGGGAGATCCAGGCGTTGATGTAGCTCTCCAGCACGGAGATGACCTGAGACCCCGTCAACGTCACGAAAGCCAGGATCAGCAGCTTGACCAGCAGCGTCATGTTCCGGCCGACCAGCGCCTCGTCGACGATCTTGCCGGTGATGATGCTGGGCAGCAGGCCCAGCACCGCGGACAGCAGGATCGTACCGAACACCAGCAGAAACTGCGGCCAGTAGGGCTTGAGATACGAGAGGATGCGCCGGATCAGCGCAGCGTTTACCTCGGGGAGGTTCTGTTTTTCTTCTTCGGTCAGAAAACCGCGGGGACCGAGTCCCCTTCCGGGTCCGGCCATAGGATCACGTCCTTTTCTCTTCGGGCAGGATAGCTTCGGGTCTGCCGAAACTATTATAAAGCGTCCGGCGTTCCTGTCAAGCCCGGACGAGATCGGCCTTCGGGCCGCCGCGAGGCTTGACAGGATGGGCCGGACGGTCTGTCCGCTCCGGAAAGCGTTGAATTCTCCGGGCGCTTCCTGTATACTGAGGAAAAAAGAAAGCTGAGGAGGCTGTCTTATGAAATGGCTGAAATGGGACTGGAAACGCGACGGAAAGCGCACGGTCATCGTGCTGCTCGCCTCATTCCTGTTCGCGCTGAACATCAAAACCTTCGTCCGCGCCGGCGATCTGTTTCCGGGCGGCGTGACCGGGCTGTCGCTGCTGATCCAGCGTCTGGCCGCGAAATTTCTCGGTCTTGAGCTCCCCTTCGCGCTGATCAATATCCTGCTGAACGCGTTTCCGGTCTACGTCGGTTTCCGCTTCGTCGGGAAGAAGTTCACGCTGCTCTCGCTGCTGGTCATCGTCGTCAGCAGCCTTCTGACCGACCTGCTGCCCGCCTATCCCATCACCTCCGACCCCCTGCTGATCGCAATCTTCGGCGGGATCGTCAGCGGCGTTTCGATCAGCATCTGCCTGTCGGCCGACGCGACCAGCGGCGGCACCGACTTCATCGCCATCTACCTGTCGCAGAAGCGCGGCGCAGAAAGCTGGAACCTGATCCTGGGCTTCAACGTGGTGGTCCTCAGCGTCGCCGGCTTCTTCTTCGGCTGGGACGCTGCGCTCTATTCGATCATCTACCAGTACGTCTCGACGCAGACCCTGCACGTCGTATACCGCGACTACCAGAAGCAGACGCTGTTCGTCGTGACCAAAAAGCCGCAGGAGGTAAGCGACGCGATCCATATCGCCAGCCACCACGGCGCGACCGTTTCCGACGTGGTCGGCTCGCACAGTCACGCCCCGTACAAGATGGTCTATTCCGTCGTTTCCGGCGCGGACGTCAAAACCGCCCTGCAGTCCGTGAAGGACGTCGATCCCGAGGCCTTCGTCAACTCCATCCGCTCCACCGAGGTCCGCGGCAACTTCTACATGCGGCCGAAGGACTGACGGCCGCTCCGCCGTTAAAAACAGCCGCGTACGGCGGCCGAAAGCGGCGAAAGCGAGGCTTTTCAGACGGCGTGCCTAAAGCCTCCTGAGCTCTGCCGTAAACCGTCCCCCCTCCGCGTACAGGACGGCGTAGCCCGGATGCGCCGTGCGGCCGATCGTTCCGGGATTCAGAAACGTGATCCCCCGGCGGCTCTCCAGACAGGCGCGGTGGGTGTGCCCGAAGAGCGCCAGACAGGCCCCCGCCTCCCGCGCGGCCGCGGCGAGGCTCTCCAGCTCCGGTTCGTATTTTACGTCGTACAGATGTCCGTGAGCGGCGAAGATCCCGACCCCGCCCACCGTGCAGCAAAGGCTGCCGCTGAGCGCCGAGCGCAGATCGCAGTTGCCCCGTACCGCGTAATACGGCAGATCGGGAAAGCGCTCCCGCACCCGTTCGAGATCCCGCTCTCCGTCGCCCAGGAAGAAGTACAGCGCAGGCTTTTCCTTTTCAAGGGCCGTGATCATCCCCTCCGGGGAACCGTGAGAATCCGAAAAAACACAAATCTTGATCATCATTTCCCGCTAAAGCCGTCCGGATATCGGCCGTCCCTCCGTCCCCGCCGTCCCGCGGCGCTTTTTGACGGGCTGCCGCCCGGCCGGGGGCGAGCCTGCCGGAGCGTTTTTCTTCGGCGCAGATATCCGGTCTTTTCTGAAAATTCGGGGCTGCCGTATTCCGCGGCAGCCCCGATCCTGTTTCTCGTACGGTCAGATCGTATTCTGATCCCCGGCCAGATCCGCCAGCAGCTTTTCGCGCACCACGCGCACCTGGGTCTCGCGCACCTTCTGGCGCAGCGGCAGCACCGCCCGCGGGGAGACGCTGAGCTCGTCCAGCCCAATGGACAGGAACAGCTCCGTCAGCTCCAGGTCGGCGCCGAGCTCGCCGCAGATGCCGCACCAGATGCCCTCCTTGTGGGCGTTGTCGCAAGCCATCTTGATCAGGCGAAGCACCGCCGGGTGATGGGCGTCGAAGAAGCGGCCCAGATCGTTGTTCTGCCGGTCGCAGGCCAGCGTGTACTGGGTCAGGTCGTTGGTGCCGATGGAGAAGAAATCCACTTCCTTGGCAAGCCTGTCGCTGATCATCGCGGCGGCGGGGGTCTCGATCATGATGCCCACGTCCACCTCGTCCGAGAACGGGATGCCCTCAGCCGTCAGCTCCTTCTTTACCTGCTCGCAAACCTTCTTGGCCTCGCGGACCTCCCAGACGGAGGCCACCATGGGGAACATGATGCTGAGGCGTCCGTAGGCGGAGGCGCGGTACAGGGCGCGAAGCTGGGTGCGGAAGATCTCCGGCCGGTTCAGGCAGATGCGCAGGGCCCGGTTGCCCAGAGCCGGGTTCTCCTCGTGGGGAAGCCGGAAGTACTCGATCATCTTGTCCGCGCCGATGTCCAGCGTGCGGATGACGACCTCCTTGCCGCCCATGTCGCTGAGGACCTTTTTATAGGCCTCAAACTGGTAATCCTCGGTGGGATAATCGTCGCAGTTGAGGTACAGGAACTCGCTGCGGAAGAGGCCGATGCCGCCGCCGTCGTTTTCCAGCACGGCGTGTATGTCCTCGGGGTTGCCGATGTTGCAGTAGACGCGGATCTCCTGCCCGTCTTTGGACACGTTGGGCTGGCCCTTGAGCTGGTTCAGGAGCTCCTGGCGTTTGAGGATGTCGGCGCGCTTTTTCATCAGACGGGCACGGGTATCGTCATCCGCGTCCAGCACAACGCTGCCGGTGCCGCCGTCCACGATGACGTTCCGGCCCTGATACTCGGCCTTGAGCTGATCGCCCACGCCGATGATGGCGGGGATGCCCATGGTACGGGCCAGGATCGCGGTGTGGCTGGAGCCGGAGCCGCCGGAGGTGACGAAGCCCAGGATCTTGGACTTGTCCAGCTGCACGGTCTCGCTGGGAGCCAGATCGTCGGAGGCCAGGATCACGGGCACGTCGGAGTCCATGCCGCCCTGCACCACGCCCATGAGGATGCCCACGATGCGGCCGGAGATATCCTTCACGTCCGCGGCGCGCGCCTTGAAATAGTCGTCGTCCATGGCGGCAAAGGCCTCCGCCTGGATGGCGCCGGCGTCGGTGACCGCCGCCTCGGCGTTCAGCCCGGATTCCTTGATGAAGCCCTCGATGGCCTCCTCATAATCCAGATCCTCGCACATCATCTGATGGGTCTCAAAGAGCATGGCGGCCTCGTCTCCGGCCTCCGCGCGGGCCTTCTCGGCCAGAGCGCCGAGCTGCTCGATGGCCCTGGCCTGCGCCTCCTTGAAGCGGAGCCATTCCGCCTCGCGGTCCTCGACCTCGCAGCGGCGGAGCGTCCCCTGGGCTCTCTGGTAGAAATACAGCGGGCCGGAGGCGACGCCGGTGGAAACGCCTTTTCCCTGAATGGTGATCATAAGCAATACTCCTTCCTATGAAAATACGGCTGTCGGAGCGGCAGCCGTATTTTCCCTTGCTTTTTACAGATTGGCCTTGAAGAAGTTCTCGATCGCAGCCGCGACGGCTTCCTCATCGCCGCCCTCGACGGAGACCTTGACGGTGTCGCCGCACTTGATGCCCATCTGCATCAGAGCCATGAGCTTGAGCGCGTTGACGGACTTCTCACCCTTGGTGATGGTGACGGCGGAGCCGGCAAAGCCCTTGATCTCCTTGACCAGCAGGCCGGCGGGACGGGCGTGGATCCCCACGGGATCGGTGATGGTGTACTCAAAAGTCTTCATGTCGTTTTCCTCCGTATGATATAAAGTTTATTTGATGCCGCACTCGACGCCCTCGAGGTCGTCGGAATTGGTGAGAAGCATGACCACCGTGTCGTTGTAGCCCGCTTTCCTGATGGCCTCCCGGTCGAAGCCCAGCAGCTTCTGTCCGGCCTTCACTTCGGCCCCTTCCTCGACGAAGGCGGTGAAGCCCTCGCCCTGCATATTGACGGTGTTGACGCCGATGTGGATCAGCACTTCCATGCCGTCCTTTTCCAGCGTGATGGCGTGCTTCGTATCGAAGACGGAGGTCACGACCCCGTCAAAGGGCGAAACCACAACGCCGTCCTCCGGGATAACGCCGACGCCGTCGCCCAGGACGCCGGCGGCGAAGGTCTCGTCGGGGATCTGCTCGCGGGCGATCACCGTGCCCCTGCAGGGCTGCAGCAGCTCGCCGGCGGAGCAGCGCACGACGGAGGGCATGGGCTCGGCGGGAGCCTCGGCCTCGGCGGGAGGCGCTTCCTTCTTCGCGGGCGCGTCTTCCTTCCAGAGGATCCAGGTCAGCGCGAAGGCGACGCCGGAGGCGATCAGCAGCTCGACGAGGTACATCGGGACGTTGTTGACGGCGGGGATGCCGGGGATGCCGGTGACGCCATAGGTGGTGGCGCCGAAGGCGACGGTCTCGCCGGCGGCGTTGGTGCCGTGCATCCAGGACGCGAACAGCGAGCCGGCCGCGCCGCCGACCATGCCGCAGACAAAGGGTTTCATAAAGCGGAAGTTGACGCCGAAGATCGCGGGCTCGGTGATGCCCAGGGACGCGGACAGCGACGAGGGCAGCGCCACGGACTTGGTCTTCTGGTTCTTGACCTTGAGCGCGACGGCAAGGCAGGCGCCGAACTGCGCGAAGTTCGCGGCGGAGGCGATCGGCATCCAGGAGTTGACGCCGGTGGAGGAGATCATGCCGGCCTCGATGACGTTGTACATGTGGTGCAGACCCATGACGACGGTCAGCGGGTAGATCGCGCCCATGACGGCCGCGCCGAGGCCGTAGCCGACCTTGATGAGCCACTGGGCGCCGGTGAGCACCCAGCTTTCAAACACGGAGAAGACGGGTCCGATGATCGTAAAGGTGACGAAGGCGGTGATGAGCACCGTGGTCAGCGGGGTCACGAAGAGGTCGATCATTTCCGGTACTTTCTTGTGCAGCCATTTTTCCAATGTTGACATGAACAGTACCGCCAGAATGACCGGGATGACATGGCCCTGATAGCCGACCTGCTGGACGTTGAAGAAAAACAGCTGCCAGGTCGGGATCTCGCCGGGGGCGTAGTTGCCGACGGTCCAGGCGTTGATCAGCGCGGGGTGGACCATCATCAGGCCGATGACGGCGCCCAGGAAGACGTTGCCGCCGAATACGCGGGCGGCGGAGATCGCCACCAGCACGGGCAGCAGCGCGAAGGCGGTGTTGGCTACGAGGTCGAGGAAGCCGTACCAGCTGGTGGTTTCAAAGCCCTCGACGAACTTCGGGATCGCTTCGACAAGGCCCATCATCAGACCGGAGGCCACGATGGCGGGCAGGATGGGGACGAACACGTCGCCCGGGGTCTTCAGGATCTTCTTCCACAGGGGCATGCGGGAGGCGGCCGCGGCCTTCACGTCCGCCTTGGTGGCGGCGGTGAGCCCGGTGACGGCCAGGAACTCGTCATAGACCTTGTTGACGGTGCCGGTGCCGATGATCAGCTGGAGCTGTCCGTTGGAATCGAACAGACCCTTGACCCCTTCGACTTCCTCCAGCGCTTTGATATCGAGCTTGCTGTTGTCCGCGATCACGAGGCGGAGCCGGGTCGCGCAGTGTGCCGCGCTGATGATGTTCTCTTTCCCACCCAGGTGAGAAAAGATCTCTTCCGCGCATTTGCGATAGTCGAGCGCCATAAGCTTTTTCTCCTTTTCCCTTAATCCAGACTGCGGCCGTTCGGAAAGGAGCGACCGCATTCTTCTGTTCATTATAACAAAACGGGAAAACCTCTACAATCCAATTCCGTTTTTGTTCTGACGAAAATCAGTCCTGTTTTTTGTCGCTTTCCACCAAACCCAGCTTCCGGAACGCCCAGGCCAGGCCGTCCTCCTCCACGGAGGGGCAAACCAGATCGCTCTGCTTTTTCAGATTCGGGCTTCCGTTCGCCATGCAGACGCCGTAACCTGCGGTCTGGATCATTTCCAGGTCGTTCATGCTGTCGCCGAAGCCGATGGTATCGTCGACGGAACAGCCCAGCGCCTCGCAGAGACACCGGATGCCGGTGCCCTTGTCGAACTGCCGGTTGATCAGCTCGCCGTTGAGGCAGTTCGCGCCCGCCAGATCCTGCACGAGGAAGTAAAACTCCCCTTCCAGCTCCCGGATCGCGGGGGCCAGCTGCCCGGCGTTTTCGCACATGAAGACCACCTTGTAAATCGGACGCCCGTCGTACTCCTTCATCGGGCGGATACCGAGATCCTTCTCCAGCGCCTCCCGCCAGCGCAGCAGCTCGCTGTTGCCGCCGGAGCACTTCTGCAGAAACTCGCCCATGCCCTCGTCGCACCAGCTGCCGTCCTTCGCCTCGATCGTGCGCAGCACGCCGCCCTCGGCGAAGAGCCGCAGCGCCCGGTCCTTCTGCTCGTCCGTCATCGGGCAGTCATAGAGCACCCGGTCTCCGGCAAACACGTAGCCGCCGCCGCTGGCCACCGCGCCGTCGAAGCCGTATGCGAGCAGGGGCTTGAGCATGTCGTAGTTGCGCCCGGAGCAGAGAAAAACCTTATGCCCCGCCTTCTGCGCGGCCCGGATCGCCTCCAGCGCGCTCTCCGGCGGAACGTTGCTGCCCGGCACGGTCAACGTGCCGTCGATATCCAGAAAGATCAGTCTGCCGTTCATTCCTTACCCTCCTCAAAGTCGCGGATCTGCCGGCGGATGCCGCCGGGGAACAGCGGGACGGCGCGTCCGTCCGTCTTCTCTCCCGCCGGCAGGTCCGAATCGTCTTCCCCCTCCTCGCTGACTGCAGGGGCGCCCCGCCTCCCGCGCAGCCGCGGGAGACGGGAGCAGAGTCCCCTCCGAGGGATCATTCCACGCCAAGCACTTTGTAGTCCTGGGCTTCCACCGCCGCGCGAAGCGCTTCGTCCTCGACGGGAGCGGCAAGGGTGACGACCGCCGTGCCCTTGTTGTGATCCGCCACGGCGCCCGCGACGCCGGGCACCGCCTCGAGGGCCTTCTTCACACGCGCCTCGCAGTGCATGCACATCATGCCTTCCACTTTCAGTGTCTTCGTCATGGTTTTTTCCTCCTTTCTTGTTTCAGCGGCGACGATCTCTTCGAGCGCCTCCGCGCTGATCGGCTTTTCTTTTCTGTCCCGTCCGGCGTCATGCAGCTTGACCAGATTCAGACGCAGCGCGTTCATGCATACGAAGAAGCTGGAGAGCGCCATGGCCGCCGCACCGTACATGGGCTTCATTTCAACGCCGTACAGGCCCATCGCCAGAGGGATGCACACGGCGTTGTAGAAGAAGGCCCAGAACAGGTTCTGATGGATGTTCCGAATGGTCGCGCGGCTCAGCCGGATCGCCGCCGTCACGTCGGTCAGCCGGCTTTTCATCACCACGATGTCTGCCGCGTCGATGGCCACGTCCGTGCCCGCGCCGATCGCAACGCCGTTGTCCGCCACGGTAAGCGCCGGCGCGTCGTTGATCCCGTCGCCGACCATGGTGACCTTGCCCAGCTTCTTCAGCGCGCGGATCACGTCCGCCTTGCCCTCCGGCAGCACGCCGGCGATCACCTGGTCCACGCCGGCCTGCCGGCTGATCGCCCCGGCCGTCCGTTCATTGTCCCCGGTCAGCATGACCGTCTGGACGCCCATGCTCCGCAGCTCGCGGATCGCCTGCGCGGAATCGGCCTTGATGGGATCGGCGACCGCGACGATCCCCACGAGCTCGCCGCCGCAGGCGAACAGCAGCGGCGTCTTCCCCTCTTCGGCAAGGGCGTTCGCCCGCTCCGAAGCGGATTCGTCGACCAGGCCCCGGGAGCTGAGATACTTCAGGCTCCCGCCCAGAAGCTCCTTCCCGTCCAGACGGGCGCGGAGGCCGTGCCCGGGCAGCGCCTCGAAATCGCTGACCTCCGCGAGCGTCATGCCTTCCGCCTCGGCGGTCACGGCCCCGGCCAACGGGTGCTCGCTGTTTTTCTCCAGAGACGCGGCCAGACGCAGAAGCTCGGCCCTATCTCTGCCGAAGGGGATCACGTCCGTGACGCGGGGCTGTCCCTCCGTCACGGTCCCCGTCTTGTCCAGCGCGACGATCTGCGTCCGGCCCGCGCCCTCCAGAGCCGCCGCGGTCTTGTACAGCACGCCGGTTCTGGCGCCCACGCCGCTGCCGACCATGATCGCAACCGGCGTAGCAAGCCCGAGCGCGCAGGGGCAGCTGATGACCAGCACGGAGATGCCGCGGGCGATGGCGAAGGAGAAGGGCTTGCCGGCGGCGAGCCAGCCGATCAGAGTCAGCAGGGCGACGCCGATGACCGCGGGCACGAAGACCCCGGACACCTTGTCCGCGATGCGGGCCAGCGGAGCCTTCGTTGCGGCCGCGTCGGACACGGTGCGGATGATCTGGGCCAGCGTCGTGTCTTCCCCGACGCGGGTCGCCCGGCATTCCACGTAGCCCTGCTGGTTCATCGTGGCGGCGGAGACCGTGTCTCCCTCCGCCTTGTCCACCGGGATGCTCTCCCCGGTGAGCGCGGATTCGTTGACCGCCGTCATGCCCCGGACGACGACCCCGTCCACCGGGATCTGTTCTCCGGGCCGCACGATAAAGATATCGCCGGTCTTGACCTCCTCGACGCCGACCTCCGTTTCGACGCCGCCGCGCAGCAGGACGGCCGTTTTCGGAGCCATCCGCATCAGGCCCTTGAGCGCGTCCGTCGTGCGCCCCTTCGACATGGCCTCCAGCATTTTGCCGACCGTGATCAGCGTCGGGATCATGGCCGCCGATTCAAAGTACAGGTTCATGCCGAGCTTCATCACGACGTCGTTCCTGCCCTCTCCCTGGGCGAGGATCATCAGAAAGAGCTCCGCCAGGGAATATGCGAAGGACGCTCCGGAGCCGAGGGCCACGAGGGTGTCCATATTGGGCGCCGCACGGAGCAGAGAAGAAAAGCCGGAGGTAAAGAATTTCTGGTTGATCGTCATCACGACGACGGCCAGCAGCAGCTCGAACAGCCCGAGAAACACGAGGTTGTCAAAGGCTTTCGGCGCAGGCCAGCCCCACATCCCGTGACCCATGGAGAAATACATCAGGATCAGCAGGATCGGGACCGAAAACAGAAGCCGCTTTTTCAGCTTCGGCGTTTCCCGGTCCTTCAGTGCCTCGGCGTCCGCCCAGGAGGGAGACGCCCCGGACGACGGCGCCGTCTCCGCGCCCTTGAGGGAAGCGCCGTATCCGGCGGCTTCCACCGCCCGGATGACGTCCGCGGGGGACGCCGTCCCCTCCACGCCCATGGAATTCGTCAGCAGGCTCACCGCGCAGGAGGCGACCCCCGGCACGCCGGAGACCGCTTTTTCCACCCGGCTTGAGCACGCGGCGCAGCTCATGCCGGTAATTCGATACTGTTCCATTTCCGTTCTCCCCCCGCGGTTACTTCATCAGCTTCTGCAGCGTTTCCGCCAGCTCGTCCACCGTCTCGTCGCGGCCGGCCCGGAGGTCTTCGGCAACGCAGCTCCGGAGATGGCTGGTCAGAAGGACCCGGCAGAAGCTGTTGATCGCAGAGCTCGCCGCGGACGCCTGCGTCAGGATATCCGGGCAGTAGGCGTCTTCCTCCAGCATCCGCTGCAGGCCGCGCACCTGTCCCTCGATCCGCTTCAGGCGATTCATCAGATCGTGACGTTCCCTGTCGTCGCGGATCTTTTTCCGGGCGGAATGGCAAACCGCCGTTTCCATGTGATCCATTTTCGGGCCTCCTAAACCCCCTGGGGGTATTTTTACTGTCGATCGCATTATATACCCCCGCGGGGTATTTGTCAACGGCAAAAAAGGTGCCGCCCCGCCGTCGATCTCCTTGACGGCGCCGACGGCGTGGCAGGAAGCCGGCTTGAGATCGACGCGATCGGCAGAGACGCTTCTGTTCCGCACCAGCGGAAACGTCGCCCGACATTTTCGCTTAAAAACTGACGAAAAAGGCTTGATTCCTTTCGAAATCAAGCCTTTTCCTGGTCCGAGTGGGGCGATTTGAACGCCCGGCCTCTTGAACCCCATTCAAGCGCGCTACCAACTGCGCTACACCCGGATATACTCCTTATCGGGGCCGCACGGGCGCCCGACTCGGTATGTGAAAAACGCTCTTCGCGTTTGCCCGATTATATTAGCACAAGCGTCCGGCAAATGCAAGCATTATTTTTCCCTTTTTGCGGTTTTTTTGCGGCCGCGGCGGCAAGGCGGGCGCGGGCTTTTTCAGCCCGCGCCCGCTCGCTCACTCCGTGAAATGCACGTGGTTGTCAATGTGATCCTGGCAGAAGCAGTGATAGCCCTGGCAGCGCGAGCAGTAGCGGAATTCCAGCTCCGGATAGTCCGTATCCGTGCGGCCGCAGACCGCGCACTTGTGACGGTACAGCTGCTGTGCCTGCTCGCGGCGGATGCGCTGCGACTCGCGCCGGAAGTTGACCGCGCTCTTCGTCGTGCGCCGGCTGCGCGCGCCGCGCAGGATATCTCCGCCGAAGAAGACGGCAAAGTTCAGCAGCGCGAGCACCGGGAGCAGGTTGAGCGGGAAGGGCGTTGTGATAAAGGCCAGCACGAACAGCGCGGCATCCAGCCAGGCCAGATATTTGATCTTGACCGGGATGATGAAAAACAGCAGAAGCTCCACGTCCGGGAACAGCATGGCGAAGGCGAAGAACATCGCCATATACACGTAGGTCGGCGTCAGCGCCAGCATGTCGGCCGCGCCCGGGATCAGCAGCATCAGAAAGCCGCCCACGACCGTCAGCAGCGCGCCGGAGAAGAAGTAGATCGTGAACTGCCCGGTCCCCCAATGCTGTTCCAGCGTCGAGCCGATCCAGTAATAAAGGTAGACGGTGATCAGCCCCAGGAAGCTCATGTCGTAGGGGATGAACAGGAACGTGAACAGCCGCCAGATCTGCCCCCGCAGCACGAGCGCCGGATCCAGCGCCACATAGCTGAGGATGTCCCTGTGCACAAGGCCAAGCACCCAGACAGCCACATTCCCGAGCGCGATATACCGCATCAGATTCGGGATCCCGAAGCGGGGATGCTTATAACAAAAACGTTCGATGGCGGTTCTCGGGTCTTTCAAGGCCGTTCCTCCTTCCGATAGGTCTATCGGTACTATACCCTTTTTGCTCCGCAAAGTCTATGAAAATTTTGTAAAACAGCAAACTTGGGCTTTCCTTTCACCAGAGCTTGTGGTATGATACATTTTGTAACCATATATCTTGGAGTTATATGCCATGGAAAAAGAAGACGTCATAGAAAACGAGCTGATCGAAGGACGCAACGCCGTCATTGAGGCGCTGCGGGCCGGCCGCTCGATCGATAAGATCTATATCAGCAAGGGCGAAGTGGACAAGACCCTGGGGCATATCGCGTCCCGGGCGCGCGAGCTCGGCGTCGTGGTCGTCGAGTGCGACCGCCGCAAGCTGGACTTCATGAGCAAAACGCACGCGCACCAGGGCGTGATCGCGCTGTGCGCGGTGCGGGATACCTGCAGCATCGACGAGCTCTTCGCCGTCGCCGCCGAGCGCGGAGAGGACCCCTTCCTCATCGTCTGCGACGAGATCAGCGACCCGCACAATCTGGGCGCGATCCTCCGCAGCGCCGAGTGCGCCGGGGCTCACGGGCTGATCATTCCGAAGCGCCGCAGCGCGGGGCTGACCGCGATCGTGGACAAGGCCAGCGCCGGCGCCGCCGAGCACATGGCCGTCTCGCGCGTGGCGAACATCCCCGCCGCGCTGCAGGAGCTCAAAAAGCGCGGCCTGTGGATCTACGGCACCGCCGCCGACGGGCCGAAGGACCTCTGGCACACCGATTTTTCCGGCCCGCTCGCGCTGGTGATCGGCTCCGAGGGCGACGGCATGGGGAGACTCGTGCGGGAGAGCTGCGATTTCATCGTCAGCCTTCCGATGAAGGGGCGGATCGGCTCGCTCAACGCCTCGGCCGCCGCCGCGATCGTGATGTACGAGGTTCTGAGACAGAGAAGCTGAACGGACAGACATAAAACAGACAGACAAGGGTCGGATGAAGATGGATCGCATGGAACCGGGACGCGCAAGCGCCGATTATTCCCTTGACGATATCCTGAATGAATACCGCGGCTCTCCCTCCCGCAGGGCGGATGATTTCCAGTTTTCCCCGCCGGAGGAGCCGCCCGCGCCGCGGCGGCGCAGCTCGCTGCCGAGCGAGGCGGAGGTGCGCGCCTATCTCGCCTCATACGTGCGGGGCGAGCGCGTGAAGGACGAGCCGGAGGACGAGGTCGATCCCCGCTTTCTGATGGGCGAGGACCGCGAGCGCCGGCGCGGCGCCATCCGCTACGGCGGCAGGGAGATCGACAACTGCGCCGACGAATCGTACACGCCGCCGCGCGCCGAGGGCTTTATCCCGAGCAACGTGCGCGTTGACGAGGAGGAGGAGAGCGCCGAGCGCAGGCCCGGCCTTTTCCGCCGCATGGTCGACGCCCACGAACGCCGCCGCGCGGAGAGCGCCCGGCGCGAGGAGGCGGCCCGCGAGGAAAAGCGCCGCGAGGCCATCCCGCAGCCGAAGGAGCTGGTGCTCCCCGGCGAGGAGGCTTCCGAGGCCGCCGCGGCAGACGAGCCGGAAGCTCCGAAGCCGCTGACGGCGCCCGCTCCGGCCAAAGCGCCGGAGGCAGCGGAGCCCGCCGCGGCGCCGCGGCAGAGACGGCCTGCCGAGGCCTCCCTGCTCGGGATCCCGACGCTGGAGGAGCCCGCAGCAGAGCCGGAGGAGGAGACGCCTGCGGCAGTGAAAGCCGAAGCCGCCGCGGCGCGCGAAGAAGCTCCCGTCGAGGAAGCGCCGGCGGCGCGCGAAGAAGCTCCCGCCGAGGAAGCGCCGGCGGCGCGCGAAGAAGCTCCCGCCGAGAAGCCCCGCTTCACGCCGAGCTGGAGCCGCACCGCCGCGGCGCACCGCGAATACGCCTCCGCCTTCCCCGACACCAGCGCCTCCCCCGCGGTCTACGCCGACCGGAGCGAGCTGGAGGCCACCCCGCCGACCGAGAACGGCGACGGGAGCATCCCGCTGAAGGAAGAGGGCTTCCCCTCGTTCAAGGAATATCTCGCCTCGATCTTCACCACGATCCTCTACGGCATGCGCCGGGGCGCCGCCAGCGTGCTGACCGTGGAGGAGGACGAAGAAGAGCTCGGCCCGGAGGCCGCACCCGCCGAGGCCTCGCGCTACTACGGGCTGGGCGTGCGCTCGCTGCGGCTGCGGCTGCGCATCTGCGGCGTCCTGCTGCTCGTGCTCGCCTGGGTCTCCCTCGGGCTGCCGACGCCGGGTCAGCTCGGCAACATCCGCGTGGCCAGCCTGTTTTGCTTCGCGCTGCAGGGGGCGGTCATGCTGCTGAGCCTCGACGTGCTGACCGGCGGCGTGCTGAACGCTTTCCGCCGCCGCTTCGGCGCGGATTCGCTGGCGGTGCTCGCCTGCCTGCTCACCGGGGCCGACGCGCTGCTCGTCGGTCTGACCGAGTTTGCCTCCCCGCATCTGCCGCTGTGCCTGCTCTCGTCGCTCTCGCTGACGGGCGTACTGCTCTCGTCGCTGACGAGCTCGCGCGGTCTGCGCAAGGCGCTGCGCGTGCCGGCGATCGCGCGGCGCGCCTACACCGTGACCGGCGAGACCAGTCTGAAGGGCCGCGGCACGACGCTGCTGAAATCCGTCCGCCCGCACACGGGCTTCGTCCGCCGCGCCGAGGAAGCGCCTCCCGACGAGATCACCTTCCAGAAGCTCGGCTGGCCGATCCTGATCCTCGCGCTGCTGCTCACGCTCGTGACGGCGGCCGTCACCGGCAATATCAAGGACTTCTTCTACATCTTCTCCGCGCTGCTGTGCCCCGCCGTCCCGTTTGCGGCGCTGCTGTGCTTCTCCCTCCCCTTCTTCACCGGCTCCTTCCGCATTTTCCCGAGCGGCGCGGCGATCGCGGGCTGGTCCGGCCTGTGCGATATCGGCCGCAGCCGCAACCTCATCGTCACCGACCGCGATCTCTTTCCCGAGGGCACCGTGGAGATCGACCAGATCCGCATCTTCGCGGATATCCAGCCGGAAAAGGTCATCTCCTACGCCGGCAGCATGCTCACCGCCTGCGGCAGCAGCGTCTCCGCCTGCTTCGGCGAGCTGATGGAGAAAAACAACTGTCCGATGCGCTCGATCGAGAACTTCGAGTATCTGCCCGGCGGCGGCATGATGGGCGTGATCGACTCCAGCGTCGTGCTGTGCGGCAGCAGCGAGCTGATGCAGCTGATGAACGTGCGCATCCCGTTCCGGCTCGTCACCCGCACAAGCATCCTGCTCGCGGTGGACGGCGTGCTCTACGGCATCTTCAACATGAAATACAGCGCCGATCCGCAGGTGCGCAAGGCGCTGGTGAACCTGATCCGCTCCAACCGCCACCCGATCTTCGCGATCCGCGATTTCAACGTCACCCCGTCGATGCTGCACGACTGCTTCGACGTCGCCACCGACGGCTACGACTTCCCGCCTTACGTCGAGCGCTTTGCGATTTCGAGCGCGGCCCCCGGCGAGGGAAGCAAGGTCTCCGCGGTCGTCTGCCGCGACGGTCTCGGCCCGCTGACGCACATGGCCGACACCGGGCGCAGCATGTACGTGGCCGTGCGCACGAACCTCTATCTCACGCTGCTGGGCGCGGTGCTGGGCATGTTCGTGTCCTTCCTGCGCATGCTCATGCTCGGCGGCGCGGGGCTCGGCTTCCTGTTCGTCTTCATGCTGCTCTGGTCGCTGCCCGTGCTCCTGATCGGGACGCTGCTGAATCTGCAATAAGACGAACCTCTGAGAAAAACGCTTTTTGTATAAACGCCGAAAACGGCAAAAATCCCCTTTCCGACACAGCCGGAAAGGGGATTTTTTGTCGTTCTGTCAGCCGTTTCTTTCGGCTTCGAGCTCGTCGAGCTCGCGCCGGAAGAGCGCCGATTCGCCGTCCGAGGGCATCAGGAAGCCCGTGCGCGGGGAGATCGAAAAGTCCATCACGGCGGGGCCGTCCATCAGGCAGCTGCGCTTGAACTGCTGGGTGAACAGGCGTTTGCACCAGCTCCGCAGCCAGCGAATCAGCTCCTCGTCGGTAAATTCGTCGCCGTAGGCGAGCTTTGCAAGCCGGAAGGTCTTGCGCGGGCCGAAGCCGCAGACCAGCATCTGCCAGGTAAAGAAGTCCTGCAGGCTGTAGGAGCCGACGGCGTCCTCGCTCTTCTGCTCGATCATATCGTCGTGGATCGGCAGCAGCTCCGGCGTGACCGGGCAGTCCAGCACGTCGTACAGCGCGGCCTTGAGCACGCGGTCGTCAGTCTTTTCGGCGATGTGCGCCACCGCGGCGCGCACCTGCGTCTTCGTCAGGCCGAGGTTCACGTCGTACATGCTGGTGTGGTCGCCGTTGTAAGTGCACCAGCCGTCGATATACTCGCTGAGATCCTCGGTGCCGACGTCGAGGCCGTTGACCTTGTTGGCGATATCCATCAGCACCTGCGTGCGCTCGCGCGCCTGGGCGTTCTCAAAGGCGACGGAGTAGTCGTCATGGGCGTGGCCGATATCGTCGAAGTGCTGGTAGACGCTCTTTCCGATGTCGATGACGCGGACCTCGCAGCCCCACTGCTCGGCGACGACGATGGCGTTGGATTTCGTGCGGCTGGAGGTGCCGAAGCAGGGCATCGTGCAGGCGATCACGTTCGTCGAGGGCAGGCCCATCTTTTTGACCGCCATCGCGGAGACCATCACCGCAAGCGTCGAGTCCACGCCGCCGGAAATGCCGACGACGCAGTGGTCGAGGCGGGCGAATTCCATGCGTTTGACCAGCCCCGCGACCTGGATCTCCAGCATCCGCTCGCAGTAGGCGGGGAGCTGCGCGGGATCCTCCGGCAGATGCGGATGCTTGGGGTAACGGCGCGTGACGGGGGTGTCGGCGAGGTCGGCGCCGAACGGGATTCCCGCCGTTTCAAACGTCGGCGCAAAGCGGCAGGACGCGCGGCGCAGGTTCGTCAGATACTGCACGTCGATCTCGCTGACGGCAAGGGCGTCCGCCCGCTCGTCCTGCGCGAGGATCTTCCCGTTCTCCGCGATCAGGCACAGGCCGGTGAACACGTTGTCGGTCGTGCTCTCGCCGCAGCCGGGCGCCGCGAGGATGAGGCCGGCCTTGAGCTTTTTCGACTCATAGCGGGCGTTCAGCTCCGCCTCCTGCGTGGAGGAGGTCGTCGCCGGGAAGGAGGCCATCTGGCAGATCAGCGCCGCCCCGGCGTCGGCCAGGTTCTCCGTCGCCGCGCCGCAGCGGTCCTTTTCCGCGCCGATCTCCACGGCGACGGCCAGATCGGAGAGCGCCTGATGCCGGAAAAGCTCCGGTCCGTCTTCGGCGTCGTCGTCAGCGGAGAGGACTTCCAGCAGCTCGCCGCTGTACACGGCGGCAGCCGCGCTGCTTACGCTCGGTCCATCCGCCCAGGGCAGACCGACAAAGGCCAGCACGTCGGTGTCCTTCGTCGCCTTGACGACCCGGCCGAGCGCGCGCTTCGCACCCTCGAGCAGCACGCGGTGGGCGATCAGATCATAGCAGCTCACGCCGGTGAGTGTCAGCTCCGGGAAGACCAGCACCTTCACGCCCAGCGCGTCGGCTTTCCTGATCGTCTCGATCACGCGCTCGGCGTTATAGTCGCAGTCGGCGACCCGGATGACCGGCGAGGCCGCGGCGACCTTGACAAATCCGTCTCTCATATCTCAAAATCCTTTCCATGGAAGCTCCCCTGAAAGGGGAGCTGTCGCGCAGGCGACTGAGGGGTCTGTCCGTACTGCAAAACCCCTTCGCCCCGATGCTGCGGCGTCGGGGCGCCTCCCCTTTCAGGAGAGGTTATAAGGAATAATTATAATTTCACTTTCTCCGCGATATAGGCCTTGACCTCGCTGATCGGCAGGCGCACCTGCTCCATGCTGTCGCGCTCGCGGACGGTGACGCAGGAGTCTTGCTCGGAATCGAAGTCGTAGGTCACGCAGAAGGGCGTGCCGACCTCGTCCTGGCGGCGGTAGCGCTTGCCGATGGAGCCGGTCTCGTCGTAGTCGCACATGAACTCCTTCGCCAGCTCGTCGCGGATCTCCAGTGCCTTGTCTGCGAGCTTTTTGGACAGCGGCAGCACGGCGGCCTTGATCGGCGCGATCGCGGGATTCAGACGCAGCACCACGCGCACGTCGTTCTTCTCGGCGTCCACGAGCTCCTCGTCGTAGGCCTGGCACAGCAGCGCCAGCACCGTGCGGTCGAGGCCGTAGGTGCTCTCGACGATGTAGGGCACGTAGCGCTCGGCGGTGAAGGGGTCGATATACTCGAGCTTCTGGCCGCTGTATTCCTGATGGCGGCTCAGGTCGAAATCGGTGCGGTCGTGGGTGCCGTTGATCTCGCCCCAGCCGATCGACGGGAAGAGGAACTCGATATCGCAGGCGGCCTTCGCGTAGTGCGCGAGCTTCTCATGGTCGTGGAAGCGCAGGTTCTCGGCGGGCAGGCCGAGGTCCTCGAAGAACTGCTTGCCGAAGCCCTTGAAGTACTCGTAAAGCTCCAGGTCGTCACCGGGCCTGCAGAAGGTCTGGAACTCCATCTGCTCAAACTCGATCGTGCGGAAGGTGAAGTTGCCCGGGGTGATCTCGTTGCGGAAGGCCTTGCCGATCTGGCCGATCGAGAACGGGAGCTTCGCGCGCATCGTGCGCTGCACGCTGGGATAGTTCACGTACTCGCCCTGCGCGTTCTCGGGGCGCAGATAGATGACAGACTTCGCGTCGTTCGTCACGCCGCGGAAGGTCTGGAACATCAGATTGAACTCGCGGATATCGGTGAAGTTGTGTTTGCCGCAGTTCGGGCAGGGAATGTGATGGGCCTTGATATAGTCGAACATCTGCTCCTTGCTCATGCCGTCGGCGTGGGCCTCGGGATCGAAGTCGTCGATCAGGTTGTCGGCGCGGAAGCGCATCTTGCACTCTTTGCAGTCGAGCAGCGGGTCGGCGAAGCTGGCGACGTGGCCGCTGGCCTCCCAGACGCGGGGGTTCATCAGAATGTCCGCGTCGACCTCGTAGCTGTTGCGGCGCTCCTGGATAAAGCGCTTGCGCCACGCGTCCTTGACGTTGTTTTTCAGGCGGGAGCCGAGCGGACCGTAGTCCCAGGTGTTGGCAAGGCCGCCGTAGATTTCGCTTCCGGGGAAGATGAAGCCGCGGTTTTTGCACAGGGCGATGATCTTGTCCATCGTTTTTTCGGTGTTGGTCATGTTCATTTCCTTTCCCGCGGCTGGCTGCCGCGGAGATCTTGATATAGTCCTATTCTGTCTGTTTTTCAGACATTTTATGATTATAGCACCCCCAAGACGGGAGGGCAAGAAGAAAAGGGCTTCCCGGAGCCGTTTTTTTGCTCCGCAAAGCCCTTTTCTTCTCCGTTTTCTCCGTTGTGAAGGCTTATTTCCCGACAAACTCCGTCGGGACCCCGGGATTGGCCTCCCGAACCGCCTCGAGGATGCGCTCGGCGCTCTTCTCCTTTTCGACCATCAGGATCTCCGGCTTCTCCGCGCCGTAGTCCACGCGGATCCTGAACACCGGGATCCCCTTCCCGCAGCCGCACTGCGCCATGTACAGCGAAGGCTGCGCACGAAGGGCACAGATCGCCGAAAACGGGATGTAGCAGCCCTGAAAATAGATTGCCTGCCCGGACAGGCCGTATTTCTCCACGCGCTTGACGGTGCGGCGGTCGGCCCGCACATCCGCCAGCTCCTTTCCCTCCACCAGGCATTTCCAGCCCATTGTCTCTGCTCCTTTCCGCTGTTTGGTTTACATAATCTTTTTTACATATTATTGCTTACATAATTATGTTTCCGTAATATTGTTTTCATAATGCTCCGCTTCGCGCACCGTCGCGGTCAGGACCCGGATGACCTCCTCGGGATACCCGCCGACGGCGGTCTCGCCCGTGACCATCACGGAGGAGGCCCCGTCGAGCACGGCGTTGAAAACGTCGCAGACCTCGGCGCGGGTCGGCACCGGGCTGCGCTCCATCGAGGCGAGCATCTGCGTGACGACCATGAAGGGCTTCTGACGCTCGCGGCAGAGCGCGGCAATACGCTTTTGCGCGGCGGGCAGCTCCCAGAGCGGCATCGCGTTCCCGAGATCGCCGCGGGCGATCACGATCTCGTCGGCGGCGTCGAGCCAGTCCGGCAGCGCGGCGAGCCCCTCGCGGTTCTCCACCTTCGCATACAGCCGCAGCTCCCCCGCCCCGGCGTCCGTCAGCGCCGAGCGCAGCGCCGTCAGATCCGCGCGGCTGCGGACAAAGGGCTGCATCACGCCGGTGACGCCGGCCTCCCGCGCGAGCGCCAGGTTCTCGCGGTCGCTGTCGGTGAGCGCGGGGAGCTCGACGGCGAGCCCCGGCAGCGCAAGGCTTTTGCGGCTCGTCAGCGTGCCGCCGCGGCGCACCAGCGCGCGGTTCGTCCCGCAGACGGACAGCAGCAGCTTCCCGTCGTCCAGCAGCAGCTCCTGCCCCGGGCGCAGACCTTCGCGGATCGGGCCCGGGATGAAGTCCAGCGCCGTCTCCTCGCCCTCGCGCAGCGGCAGAGGGCTTTCCAGCGCGCCGATGCGCAGCTCCGGCCCCTGCAGGTCGATCACGAGCTCCGGCCGGACGCCGGCGCGCTCCGCCGCCTCGCGCAGCGCGTCGGTCATCGGCTTCGACTCGAGCAGGCTCCGGTGCGAGAGATTGAGCCGCACGCCGGTCATACCGAGGCGCAGCATGCGCTCCAGCCGCGCCGCGCCGGCGCAGGCGGGGCCGAGCGTTCCGAAGATCCTCGTCATCGCTCAGCGGGCGATCGGCGCGGTCTCTTCGCGCAGCCAGGCGCGCTCGTCCGCGTCCAGCCAGGGCGCGAGCTTCTCATACACCTTCGCGTGATAGGCGTTGAGCTGCGCGAGCTCCCGCTCCGTCAGCATGTCGGCGCGGATCGCGCGGCGGTCGTAAGGCGCCATCGTAACCATCTCAAAGCCCATAAAGCGGCCGTATGCGGTTTTCTCCTTCTCCACGCAGAGCATCAGGTTCTCGGTGCGGACGCCGTAGCGGCCCTCCAGATACAGGCCGGGCTCGTCCGAGGTGAGCATGCCCTCCTCGAAGACCGCGCCGCCGTTGAGATCCTTCAGGCGCAGGCCCTGCGGCCCTTCGTGCACGTTCAGCAGATAGCCCACGCCGTGGCCGGTGCCGTGGTTGTAGTCGAGCCCCAGCTCCCAGAGCGGCTCACGGGCCAGCAGGTCGAGGTTCACGCCGGTGCAGCCGTGCTTGAACACGGCCGCCGCCACGTCCAGATGGCCGCGCAGCACGGCGGTGAAGTGCGTCTTCTGCTCCTCGCTCAGCGTGCCGACCGCGACCGTGCGCGTGACGTCGGTGCTGCCCTGGAGATAGTGGCCGCCGGTGTCCATCAGCAGGAAGCTGTCGCGGCGGAGCGGGACGTTGGACTCCTCCGTCGGCTCGTAGTGGACGATCGCGCCGTGCTCGCCGGCCGCGACGATCGGCGAAAAGCTGAGGTCTACAAAGCCCGGACGCTCGGAGCGGAAGCGCAGCAGCTTTTCGCACACGTCGAGCTCCGTGATCTCCCCGCGCGCGATCGCGCCGCTTTCCTCCTGCCGGTGCAGCCAGCGCATCGTCTTCACCAGCGCGACGCCGTCCTGCACGTGCGCCTCGCGGACGTTGTCCATCTCCACGGGGTTTTTGACGGCTTTGGCGAGCGTGCTCGGGTTGGGCCCGTCGATCACCGTCACGCGCTCCGGAACGGCGCACAGCAGCGCGACGTTCGTCCTCGCGCGGTTGAGCAGCAGCTTCTCCCCCTCCGGCAGCGTCTTCAGATCCTCGTAGACCTGCAGATAGGGGCGGATCTCGACGCCGTCGGCGCGCAGGCGCGCCTTCAGCTCGTCGGAAAAGGCCTCCGGCGCGGCGTAGAGCACGGCCCCGTCCGGCCCGACGAGCGTATAGGCCATGAAGACCGGGCTGAAGGCCACGTCGCCGCCGCGCAGGTTATACAGCCAGGCCACGTCGTCGAGGGAGGCGAGCAGATGCCGGTCGGCCCCGCTGCCGCGCATCGCCTCGCGCAGCTCGCCGAGCTTGTCCGCGCGGCTTTTGCCGGCGTACCGCTCCTCCAGCTCCCAGACCGGGTGCGCCGGGAAGGGCGGGCGGTCCGTCCAAAGCTCGCCGACGAGGTCGAGCGTCTCCGCAAAGCGGATCCTTCTGCCCTCGAGCGTTTTTTTCAGCCGCGCCGCGTAGGCGCCGCTGACCGTGCGCCCGTCGTAACCGAGGCACCGGCCCTCTTTCAGCGCCGCCGTCAGATAGTCGTTGATCGTGGGAACGCCGGGCTCGCCCATCTTGCGAAGCTCGATCCCGGTGTCGCGGAGCTGCTCCTCCGCGGCGAGGAAATAGCGGCCGTCTGTCCAGAGCCCGGCCTCCTCCGCGGTGACGATCAGCGTGCCGGCCGAGCCCCTGAAGCCAGAGACCCAGGCGCGGCATTTGAAGAAATCGTCCACATACTCGGACGCATGATAATCGTCCGTCAGAATCAGATAGGCGTCCACGCCTTCCCGGCGCATCAGATCCCGCAGCGCCGCCACGCGCTCGCGCACGGTGACTTTATCCGGATTGTTCATAGCTCTCTCCTGTATCACGTCAATTTCGGGCGTCACTCGTGACGCCAAGCAAATTATAAACCCGCGTTCCTCCCCCGTCAACAGCAAAGCGCCGCGGTCCGGGAAGGACCGCGGCGTTGACGGGCGTTCAGTTCAGCGGGGGCGGCGGAGGGGGCGCGTCGGGGATGCCGTCGCCGTCGAGATCGACGCCCTGCACGCCGTCGCCGTCGTGGTCGTGCGGGAGGGCGTTGACGCTCTCGCTGGTGAAGACGCGGTTGCGCATGCGCGACTGATCGACCAGCTCGGAGAGCATCTCCTTGACCTGCTTGGGATGCCTGACGTTGACGATGTCGAAGTTGCGCAGCGTCACGTCGGCGCTGTCGCAGTGGATCGTGCCGATGCCCAGCAGCTTCTGTCCCAAGGAGCGCAGCAGCGTCACGTCGGTGATGCGGTACAGGCGCACCTCGTCCTCGCGGCTGTTGAAAAAGCCCGTGCGGATGTAGAGCTTGTCCTCGTCCAGCAGGTAGAGCGTAAAGCTCAGCGGCAGGCCGAGGAAGGTCCGCTTGCGGTCGTGCCAGAGATAGTCCTTCACTTTCTTCGTCTTTTCTGCCATGTCTGTTCCTCCTTGTATCATGATTCTCTTACCTTGTCAAAAATCCCCCGCCGAGGACGCGCTCGCCGTCGTAGAGCACGGCCGACTGGCCGGGCGCCGGCGCGCGCACCGGCTCCGCGCAGCGGATGCGGACGAGGCCGTTTTCTACGCGCGCGGTGCAGCGCGGTTCCTCCCATTTGGTGTGCCGCACGCGCACCGTCCCTTCGATCTCGCCCCGCGGCTCCTCGCAGAGCCAGTTGAAATCTCTGACGAGGAGCTCCGTGCTGAACAGCTCCTCCCACAGCGCCAGCTCGATCCGGTTTTCGACCGGGTCTATGCGGGAAACGTAGAGCTTTCGCCCCTCGTAAAGGCCCTTTATCCGCTGGCCGACGGTGCAGCGCACGATGCCTCCGTGCTCGCCGATGACCCGTCCGTGAAAGACGAGCGGCCCCGGCGGCGGCAGCTCGGTGCGCTGAGACAGCCAGTTTACATAATCCTTATCCGGGATGAAGCAGATCTCCATGCTGTCCGGCTTTTTGGCCGCGGCGAGGCCCCATTCCGCCGCCAGCGCGCGTACCTCGGTCTTCTCATACGCGCCGAGCGGAAAGAGGCAGCGCTCGAGCTGCTCGCGCCGCAGGCGGCAGAGCATGTAGCTCTGGTCGTTGGCCGGGCGGCCCTTATAGAGCGCGCCGTTTTCGGCGCGGGCGTAGTGTCCGGTGGCGATGAATTCGGCGCCGCGGCGCTCGGCCTCCTCCAGCAGCAGGCGGAATTTCAGGCTCGGGTTGCAGACGATGCAGGGGTTCGGCGTCTCTCCGCGCAGATAGGCCTCCGCAAAGGGGCGGCAGACCCGCTCCTCCAGCTCGTCCTTCACGTCCGCAACGCGCAGATCGACCCCGAGCGCCTCCGCGGCCGCGGCGGCCTCGTCTCTCGCCCTCGCGTCGGCGTTGTCCATATACAGCCCGTGCACGGTAAAGCCGCGCTTCTTCAGCAGCACGGCGCAGACGGCGGAGTCCACCCCGCCCGAAAGGCCCAGGATCACGTCACTCATGCCGGTTCTCCACAGCGATCATCAGCACCGCCAGATCCGCCGGCGACACGCCGGAGATCCGCCCGGCGCGGCCGAAATTCTCGGGCCGGAGCTTCTTGAGCTTCTCCCGCGCCTCCAGCCGGAGGCCGGGGATCGCGTCGTAATCGAGATCCGCCGGCAGCGTTCGCTCCTCCAGCCGGGCGAACTCCTCCACCTGCCTGAGCTGGCGGCGGATATAGCCCTCGTACTTGAGCTTGATCTCCGCCTCCTCCGCGACGGCGCGCGGCAGCGCCGGGCGGCCGGGGTCGAAGGGGGCGAGCTCCGCGTAGCTCAGCTGCGGGCGGCGGATGAGATCGGCCAGCGAGCAGCCGGCCGCCGCCGGGGCGGTCCCCCGTCCGGTCAGCCAGGCGTCGAGCGCCGGGGAGGGCGGCAGGTGCGTGTCCTCCAGGCGGCGGATCTCGCGCGCGACCGCCTCGTATTTCTCCAGCACGGCCCGGTGCCGCGCGGGACTGACGAGACCGATGCGCAGGCCGATCGCGCTCAGGCGCTCGTCGGCGTTGTCCTGCCGGTGCAGCAGGCGGTATTCGCTGCGGGAGGTCATCATCCGGTAGGGCTCCTCGGTGCCCTTTGTCACGAGATCGTCGATCAGCGTGCCGATATAGCCGTCGCTGCGGCGGAGGATCAGCGGCTCCTCGCCTCTGAGCTTCAGCGCGGCGTTGACGCCGGCGACGAAGCCCTGCGCGGCCGCCTCCTCATAGCCGGAGGAGCCGTTGAACTGTCCGGCGCCGTAGAGCCCCGCGATGCGGCGGCACTCCAGCGTCGCCGTCAGCTCCGTCGGGTCGACGCAGTCGTACTCGATCGCGTAGGCCGTGCGGGTCATCTCCGCGTGCTCGAGGCCGGGGATCGTGTGCAGCAGCTCGACCTGCACCTCCTCTGGCAGCGACGAGGAGAGGCCCTGGACGTACAGCTCCTCGGTGTTGAGGCCCATCGGCTCGATAAAGAGCTGGTGCCGGGGCTTGTCGGCGAAACGGACGATCTTCGTCTCGATGCTGGGGCAGTAGCGCGGGCCGACGCCCTCGATCACGCCCGAGTAGAGGGGGCTGCGGTCGAGATTGGCGCGGATGATCGCGTGCGTGCGTTCGTTCGTATAGGTCAGATAGCAGACGGCCCGGTTTTCCGGGGCCCGCTCGGTATCGAAGGAAAAGGGCTCGGCGTCCTCGTCGCCCGGCTGCAGCTCCATGCGGCTGAAATCCACGCTTCGGGCGTTGACGCGCGGCGGCGTGCCGGTTTTGAAGCGGCGCATCGAAAGGCCCAGCTCGCGCAGGCGAAGAGCCAGCGCGCCCGCCGAGGCGAGGCCGTCCGGCCCCTCGGCGCGCAGCACGTCGCCGACGATGGTGCGGCTGTCGAGATAGGTCCCGGTGGCGACGACGACCGCGCGGCAGTCCCAGACGGCGCCGTTGCGCGTCGTCACCGAGCGGACGCGCCCGTCCTCCACCCCGAGATCGACCACCTCGGCCTGCATCAGGCGCAGATTCTCCTGCTTTTCAAGCGTCTGCTTCATGATCTCCTGGTAGCGCCGCCGGTCCGCCTGCGCGCGCAGGGAGTGGACCGCCGGGCCCTTGCCGCGGTTGAGCATCCGGTATTGGATGCAGGCGCGGTCCGCCGCGCGGGCCATCTCGCCCCCGAGGGCGTCCAGCTCGCGGACGAGGTGGCCCTTGCCGGTGCCGCCGATCGCCGGGTTGCAGGGCATGTTGCCCACGCTGTCGAGATTGACCGAAAAGCAGAGCGTGTTCATGCCGAGGCGCGCGGCCGCCAGCGCGGCCTCTATGCCCGCGTGCCCGGCCCCGATGACCGCAATATCGCATTGTCCCGCCCGATAGGTCTTCATGCCGCTCTCCGTTCGGTAATCCGTATTGATACTCCTACTATACGCAACCCGGGGGCGAAACGCAATTGTTTTTTTCTTCCTTCGCCTCCCCGGCGTTCAAAAACGCTTGACCCGGACCCTTTTCGGGGATATAATGAGATAAAATAGGGTGGATTATCAGTTACTCATCCTGCAAAGGGAGGTGCGTTTCCATGAAACCCTCACCGAACAGACTGCTCGCCCTGCTGCTGGCGCTCGCGCTGGCGCTCTCCTTCTCCGTGCTCGCCCCGGCCGCGCTGGCCACCGGCGACACGAGCGAGCCTTCGCCGACGACGACGCCCGAGCCGCAGGACACGCCCGCGCCGGATCCGACCCCGACGCCGGAGCCAACGCCGACGCCGACCCCGGCGCCCGAGCTCAAGCCCATCACCCGGCTGACGACGACGCTCAGCAAGGACCCGGTCGTGAACTTTGCGGTCAGCGAAAGCCGCGCCACGGTCAGCTCGCGCTACGCCTCGGTCGTCAGCCTCACCTGGTATGACGAAAAGGGCAACGTCGTGCCGACCGATACGAACTTCACCTTTCAGAAATACCGGATGGAGCTGCGCGTCAAGGCCGACGACGGCTATACCTTCGCCTCCAACCTCGCCGCTTATCTGAACAACTCCAGCGTGGAGGTCCGGGTCGACGGCGTGTACGCCACGGTCGTCAAGGAGTTCACCGCGATCATCTACGCGCCGAAGGTCATCAAGGATCCCGGCTTCGAGACCGTGAAGGAGGGCACCTTCGTCTCCTACGTCTCCACCGCGCTCTACGCGACCAGCCTGACCTGGGAGCTCGTCAGCCCCGACGGCGAGACTGTGATCGACAGCACGGAGATCCCCAAATACTTCCCCGGCGTGACCAGCTCCAACGACGGCGTGGAGAAGATCCTGATCTACCATATCACCACCGATCTGGACGGCTGGACCATCCGGGCCGTCTTCCACGGCGCCTGCGACACCGTACGGCGCAGCAAGGACGTGCGCATCAGCGTAGAGCCCGACCCGAGCAAGCCGCATCCGACCCCGGAACCGACCGCGACGCCCGAGCCCGAGACGACGCCGGAGCCGACTGCGACGCCCGAGCCGACCGCGACGCCCGAGCCGCTCGCGACCCCGGAGCCGACCGTAACGCCCGCCGAAACGCCGAATCCGGCGGAAGGCCCCTCCGAGGGCGGCGACGGGACGGAGCCGAGCCCCGCTCCGGACGAAGGGCACGAGCACGTCTTCTCCGCCGACTGGAAGTACGACGGCGAAAAGCACTGGCATGAATGCGCCTGCGGCGAGCATGCCGACGAGGCTGCGCACGATTTCGAGACCGTCGAGCTTTCCAGGTCCGGCAATACGCGCGAGGAGCGGCAGGTCTGCCGCGTCTGCGGCTTCGAGGGCCCGATCCGGCAGATCACCCAGCCGGGGAGCGACTCCTTTATCAGCCGCATCCCGGTGCCTCTGGTGGTCGGCGTCGTTCTCGCGCTGATCGTCGTGGTGATCATCCTGGAGCAAAGCAAGAGCAAAAAGCGCCGCTCGCGCAAAAAGCGCGGAAAAAACACGCAGCGTGAAGCCGGCGCTCCGCGCGGCAAGCACTGAGCCGCGGCCCTGAAACCAAAAAACGTCCGCTCCATCGGAGCGGACGTTTTTTGGTTTGTTTCGGTTTGGTTTTTTTCGGTTCCGGACGGCGATCAGACGACGCCCTGAGCCATCATCGCGTTGGCGACCTTCAGGAAGCCGGCGACGTTCGCGCCGAGCATCAGATCGCCCGGACGGCCGCACTCGACGGAGGCGTCGTAGCAGGCCTTGTAGATGCTCTTCATGATGACGTGCAGCTTCTCGTCGACTTCGTCGAAGCTCCAGCTCATGCGGATGGAGTTCTGGCTCATCTCGAGGCCGGAGGTGGCGACGCCGCCGGCGTTGCTCGCCTTGCCGGGGCTGTAGAGCAGACCGTTGTTCTGGACGACGGCGATCGCCTCGGGCGTCAGCGGCATGTTGGCGCCTTCGAACACGGCCATGCAGCCGTTGTCGACCAGCGCCTGCGCGCCCTTCTCGTCCATCTCGTTCTGAGAGGCGCAGGGATGGGCGATGTCGCACTTGACGGTCCAGATGTTGCGGCAGCCCTCGTGGTACTCGGAGCCGGGCACCTCGTCGGCGTATACGCTGATGCGGGCGCGGCGCTTCTGCTTGATGTCGAAGAGCTTCGGCAGGTTCACGCCGTTGGGATCGTAGATATAACCCTGAGAGTCGGACATCGCGACGACCTTGCCGCCGAGCTGGGTGACCTTCTCCGCGCAGTACTGCGCGACGTTGCCGGAGCCGGAAACGACGACGGTCTTGCCGACGTAGCTGTCGTTCTTGAGGTACTTCAGCGCCTCGGCGGAGAAGTAGCACAGGCCGTAGCCGGTGGCCTGGGTGCGGGCCAGGGAGCCGCCGTAGCTCAGGCCCTTGCCGGTGAGCACGCCGCCCTCAAAGCGGTCGACGATGCGCTTGTACTGGCCGTACAGGTAGCCGATCTCACGGGCGCCGACGCCGATATCGCCGGCGGGCGTGTCGGTGAACTGGCCGATATGACGGTAGAGCTCGGTCATGAAGCTCTGGCAGAAGCGCATGACCTCCGCGTCGCTCTTGCCCTTCGGGTCAAAGTCGGAGCCGCCCTTGCCGCCGCCCATCGGGAGGGTGGTCAGGGAGTTTTTCAGCACCTGCTCGAAGCCGAGGAACTTAATGACCGAGAGGTTCACGCTCGGATGGAAGCGCAGACCGCCCTTGTAGGGGCCGATCGCGGAGTTGTACTGCACGCGGTAGCCGCGGTTGACGCGGATGTTGCCGGCGTCGTCGACCCAGGGAACGCGGAACTCGACCACGCGCTCGGGCTCGACAAAGCGCTCGATCAGACCGGCCTTCTCCCACTCGGGGTGCTTGTCGATCACCAGCTGCAGGGACTCGAAGACTTCCTGCACGGCCTGCAGAAACTCAGGCTCGTGGCTGTCGCGGCGCTCGACCTCGCTGTAGACTCTCTTCAGATACTCGTTTGTAAGCATAAGTAACTCCTTTTTCAAAAATATTTTAGGGTTTACCGTTGACTATGCTCTGAATGGATTATACAATAGCTTACGGCGTTTCTCAAGTCTCTTTCCCAAAAATTTTCAACAATTTTTAGGGGTGATTTTTTGATGATCAGCACACGAAAATTTGGCCCGTACACGCAATTTATCCTTGATTCCGGCGAACTTCGGCTGTCCGTCATGGAGCTCGGAGCCACGGTGACCGGCCTTGAATATGCAAAAAGGCGCGTCGTTTTCGGATATGCAGAAGCGGATGAATACCTGACGCACGGCGCCTATCTCGGCGCGGTCGTCGGCCGCTTTGCCAACCGCATCGGCGGCGGGGCCTTCCCGCTCGAGGGAAGGCGCGTCGAGCTCCTGCGCAACGAGGGCGGCAACACGCTCCACGGCGGTCCGGACTCCTGGGACCGTCGGGTCTGGCAGGGGTGCATCGAGGGCGAAAACGCCGTCTCCTTCACGCTGCTCTCTCCCGACGGGGACAACGGCTTTCCCGGCGCGCTGCGCGCCGTGGTGCGCTACAGCGTCGAGGGCAGCGCGCTGCGGATCGACTTTGAGGGCGAGAGCGACGCGGACACCGTTTTCGCGCCCACCTCGCACATGTACTTCAACCTCCGCGGCGAGGGAACCGTCCTCGATACCGTGATGCGCATCCCCGCCTCCGGCTGGCTCGAGGTGGACGGCGGCCTGATCCCGACGGGCCGCGTTCTCCCCTGCGAGGGCGAGATGGACTTCTCCGAGCCCCGCCCGATCGGGCGCGACTACGACCACGCCTTCGTGCTGTCGGGCACGCGCGCCTGTGAGGCGAGCTGCGGCGGCGTGCGCCTGACCGTGGACACTGACTTCCCCGCTCTGCAATTCTACACCGGCGCCTATCTCGGCGAGCCCTTCGGCGCCAACGGCGCCTTCGCCGTCGAGCCGGAGTTTTACCCCGACGCGCCGAACCATCCCGAGTTCCCGAGCGCCGTGCTCCGCCGGGGCGAGATCTTCCGCCGCTTCGCGGTCTACCGCTTCAGCCGCGGCTGAAAGCCCCCGGATTTGCAGTTTGTTTACAAATTGTAATAACTTTCGTCATCTTTTCACGCTATAATCCCTCCCGGACTACAGTCTGAGGAGGGATTTTCGATGGCTTTTTTTGATTCTCTGCCGCCCGGCGGCCTGGTCGTGATCGCGCTGATCGCCGCTCTGTTCGTATTGGCTCTGGCGCTTCTGTTCCATCTCAGCGCCCGCTATCGCCGCCTCACGGTCAAATGCGGCGCCGAAGCGGCTCCGCAGCGCGGCTTTCACGGCGCGCTCTACGCCGAGTTTGCCGCCGCCTACAAGAAATACGGCCGCGACGTGAACACCCCGGCCATCATCACCGACGTGATCGGAAGACGCCTCGGCGGGCTGCTCCTGTGCGAGCGCTTCCTGGCCAACGCCGTGTCCCTGTTCGTCACGCTGGGCCTCTTCGGCACCTTCCTCGGGCTGAGCATGGCCGTCTCCTCGCTGACGGAGCTGATTTCCTACTCCAACACCGAGGAGTGGCTGAGCGTGCTCGACAGCGTCGGCGGCGGGCTGATGAGCGCGCTGGGCGGCATGGGCGTGGCCTTCTACACCTCGCTGGTCGGCGCCGGCTGCTCGATCCTGCTGACGATCCTGCGCACGATCTTCAATCCCCAGACCGCGCGCGAGAAGCTGGAGACCCGGCTGGAGCTCTGGCTCGACGCGGAGGTCGCCCCCGCCCTGCCCACCGACGCCGCGAAGGACGACGCCGATCTCGTCAAGCGCATGGTCGAGGCCTTCCGCGGCTCCGCCGAGGAGATCCGGAAGGCGCTGGACAGCGCCGCCGCTTCCTACGCCGCGAACACGCAGGCCGCCTCGGCCGCGCTGGTGCGCGCCGCCGGCAGCAACAAGACCGCGCTGGAGGTCTTCGACAGGACCGTGGACAAGTTCAACGCCGGCGTGCACGACTTCTCCGAGGTTGACTACAATCTGCGCGGCAGCGTGGAGCGCATGGATCTGGCCGTACGCGACCTGGCCGGCGCGATGCGGGAGATCAACCGCCGCATGGGCAACGAGTCCCGGGAAGGAGAAGAGGCATGAGAAGGCGGGAGACCGGGCGCTCCGGCGCTCTGGCCGCCGCGAACCACGGGGAGCAGGGCTTCTGGCCCTCCTACGCCGACATGATGAGCGCGGTGGCGCTGATCCTCTTTTTCCTGATGCTGCTCAGCTACATCCAGAACCTGATCACCGGCAACGACCTGCAGAACACGCAGGAGCTGCTGGAGGACACGCGCTCGCGCCTGAGCGAGACGCAGCGCACGCTCAGCGACACCGAGACCGCGCTGACCGAGAAGGAGCAGGCGCTCGCCGTCACGCTGCGCGAGGTCGCGGCCGCCGAGGATCAGCTCGGCAAGATCACGATCGACCTGGACGAGGCGCGGCTGACGCTGACCGAGCAGCAGAAGACGCTCGATCAGCAGGCGAAGGATCTCAAAAAGCAGCAGGACGACCTGGCCGCGCAGGACAAGCTCCTGTCGGATCAGGAGGCGCTGATCGGCCGGCAGGCGGAATACGTCAAGGCCGCCAGCGAGGAGCTGCTGGCCATGCGCAGCCAGATGCAGACGATCGCCGTGCTGCGCCTGTCGATCCTCAACCAGATCCGCGACAGCTTCGTGCGCGTGACCGGCGACGCGAGCAAGGTCAGCATCGCCAACAACGGCAACATCATCCTCAGCGAGAGCATTCTCTTCGATATCGGCTCCTCGGAGATCAAGTCCGAAGCCGAACCGGCGCTCGACCAGCTCGTGACCGTGTTCGAGAAGTTCCTCGCCGACGATGAGAACGCAAAATACGTCGACAGCATCGTCATCTCCGGCCACACCGACAGCACCGGCACGGACGAATCCAACCGCATCCTCTCCACCGACCGCGCCAATTCCGTGCTGAACTACCTGCTCTCCGCCGAGGGCGGGCGGCTTAACCGCTACGCGAGCTATTTCTGCGCCGCCGGCTACGGCGAGACGCGGCCCGTGGATACGAACCTCACCTCGGCCGGGCGCAGCAACAACCGGCGCATCGAGATCTCCATCATCCTCAAGGACGACAGCGTCATGGAGATCGTGCAGGCCTATCTCGACCTCGAGCTGCCGCAGCCGCCGCAGTGAGCGGCTTTCCGGGACCGTCGGCGCATCCCCGCCGTCCTCTGTAAAGAATAGTTCTACGTCGTCAAAACGGGCGAACGCGGAAGGCTCCGCGTTCGCCCGTCTGTCTGTTTGCCGTCTTTGTCACCGTTTCTCCTCCACAGCCTCGATATAGCTGCGGATGACCCGCACCGCGCCCTCGACGCCGGTGCGGCTGCTGTTGATCACGAGATCGTAATGCTGCGCGTCGCCCCAGGTCTGATCGGTATAGTAGCGGTAATAGCTGGCGCGGTCCTTGTCGACCTGGCGGATCAGCTTCTTCGCCTGCTCCTCGCTCAGGCCCTTGCGCTCGGCAATCGTGCGCACGCGTTCGGAGAGGTCGGCGCGGATGAACACGCGCAGCAGCTCCGGCCTGCCGCGCAGCACGTAGTCCGCGCAGCGCCCGACGAAGACGCCGCTGCCGCTCGACGCAAGGCGGCGCAGCGTGTCGAACTGCAGCGCCGCGGCCTGCATGTTGAGCTGAAAGCCGCCGTCCAGCCCGCCGAAGTGCGACACCGGCATAAAGAACGCGCTGACGCGCTTCTCGTCGTAGCTGGAGAGGATCTCCGGGCTGAAATCGGACGCGGCGGCCGCCTCGTCCACGATCTCCTTGTCATAGCAGCGGATCGACAGCTCCTGCGCCAGACGGCGCGCGATATCGTGGCCGCTGCTGCCGTGTTCCCGGCCGATAGTGATCAGCATAGCGTACTCCTTTCTTACGCGATCTTCGCGGCGAAATCCTCCAGCGAGCAGCCCCGGTAAACGCCGGAGCGGTACAGCAGCGCGGGATCGTCGCCGGTGACGTAGCGCGCTCCGCCGCCCATCTTGACGCCGAAGCGGTAGCTCTCCAGCACGAGCCGCTCGGCGAGCGGCGACGTGCGGCCCATCGGATAGCACAACACGAAGGGCTCCTTCCCGGTCAGCCGGGTGATCAGCAGCTTCGAGCGCTCGTACTGCTCGCGAAGCTGCGCCTCGTTCATCGCGCTCAGGTCGGGATGGGTCAGCGTGTGGCTCTGGATCGAGACCAGCCCCGACGCCGCCAGCTCCCGCACCTGCGGCTCCAGCAGATAGGTCGTGCCGCCGGTGAGCCAGTCGGCGATCACGAAAAAGGTGGCCTTGACCTGATACTTCTGCAGCAGCGGGTAGAGCTCCAGATAGTTGTCCCGATACCCGTCGTCAAAGGTCAGGATGACGGGCTTCTCATATTGATCGATATGCTCCAGATCCTCGAACCAGATCGGCTCGTAGCCGTTCTCGACGAGGTAGCGCAGCTCCTCCTCCATCGTGGAGGGACTGAGGAAGAGGCCCTGGCTGCCCCAGATATTGTCGCTGACCGCGTGATACATCAGGATCGGCACCTCGTAGCCCTCGGGCAGGGTCCAGTTTCCCGCGGAGGGGGTGAAGTACCAGTGCCCAAGCTCCTCGTCGCGGTAGACCGAGATCTCCAGCGCGCGGCTGAGCGAGATCACCGGCAGCCAGAGCTGTCCGTGCCAGCGCAGCGGCGCCGCATCGAGTTCGATTTCCCGCTCTCCGCGGTACAGGACGGGCCGCTCGGCTTCGATCCGGCAGTCCTCGCCCCGCCAGACGAAGGCGATCCCCTCCTCCGCCGGGCTCTCCTCCAGCCTCAGCGCGGCGGCAAGAACCTCAGCGGGGACGAAAAGCACGCCCTCGCTCACGCGGCTTTCCAGCTCGGTCCCGTCGACGGTCACGGGCTCGCCCGCCTCGAGCTCCGGCTCGGGCGTCGGCTCCGGCGTCGGTTCGGGGGTCGGCTCGGGTTCGGGCGTCGGCTCCGGCCCCGGCGTTTGTTCGGCGGACGGCGCAGGCTTCTCCGCCTCCACCGTGATTACACGCGGCGAGCAGGCGGTGAGCAGCAGCAAAAGCAGCAAAAGCAGCGGCAGGACCCTGCTCCGGCGGCGCATAGGCGGTCTCCCCTTTCCTTTTCTCCTTGTATTTTACCACCCGCGGCCGGGATCAATCAAGAGCAAAAAGGAAAAAACGCACCCCGTCCGGCATAAGCTTGGACGGGGGTGATCACTTGCGGAAAACGAGGCTGCTGGCCAACACGGCGCTGCTGTCGGCCTCCTCGCTGCTGATGAGCGGGATCGCGCTGCTGGTTCAGGTCTGGCTCGCCCGCAGGCTCGGCGCGGCGGGGCTTGGGCTCGTGCAGCTTGTCGCCTCGGTCTGCGCGCTCGCAGCGACCCTGGCGATCTCCGGCGTGCGCTTTGCGTCGACGCGGCTGATCGCCGAGGAGCTCGGGCACGGGCGTTCTTCGCAGATCCCCGGCGCGCTGCGGCGCTGTCTGGCTTACGCGGCCGTTTTCGGCGCGGCGTCGGCCGCGCTGCTGTTTGCCTGCGCGGGGCCGATCGGCCGGCAGTGGATCGGCGACGCGCGCACGGTCTCCGCCCTGCGGCTGAGCGCCTTCAGCCTGCCCTGCGTGTCGCTCTGCGCGGCCGCCTCCGGCTATTTCACCGCCGTCGGCCGGCTGCTGCGCGTCACGCTGATCCATCTGGCCGAGCAGCTGCTGGGCGTGCTGTTCGTCGCGCTGCTGCTGCGCCGCGCGCCGGACGGCGATCTCGCCGCGGGCTGCGCGGCCGTGTCCGGCGGGCGGATGCTGGCGGACCTCGCGGCGCTGCTGCTGATGCTCCTCGCCCTCGGTGAGGACTGCGCCCGCCATTTTCCCCGCGACCGGCCGGGCGAAAACCGGACGCGGCGGCTCGTTTCGATCGCGCTGCCGCTGGCGTTTTCCGCCTACGCGCGCAGCGGGCTGAACACGGCCCAGCATCTGCTGATCCCGCGCGGGCTGCGCGCCGCCGGCTATCGCGCCGAGGAGGCGCTGGCCGGCTACGGCGTTGTGCATGGGCTGGTGCTGCCGGCGCTGCTGTTTCCCTCCTGCCTCCTCGCCTCCGCGGCCGAGCTGATGGTGCCGGAGCTGACGCTGGTGCAGGCGAGGCGGGACGCGCCGGGCATCCGCCGGGCCGTCCGGAGCTTTCTCGGGCTGAGCCTGCTGTACGCCGTCGCCGTGGCCGCCGCGCTCTTTCTGGCGGCCGGCTTTCTGGGCCGCCGGGTCTTTCACAGCGCGGAGGCCGCGCGCTATCTGCGCCTGCTCACGCCGCTCGTGCCGGTCATGTACCTGGACATGTGCGTGGACGGCTGCCTGAAGGGGCTGGGCCAGCAGCTCTGGAGCATGGGCGTCAACGTCGTCGATTCGCTGACGGGGCTGGTCCTCGTGCTGGCGCTGCTGCCGCGCTATGCGCTGGAGGGCTATCTGTTCACGGTGTTTTTCACCGAAACGCTGAATTTCCTCCTCAGCGCCGGGCGGCTGTACCGCTGTCTCAGGTCCGGCGGCGTTCCTGCTTCTTCGCGTCGCTGCGGTGCAGGATCGGCGAGATGCGCTTATACAGCAGATAGGTCAGCAGCGAATCCACCGCTCCCTTGAGCAGGTTGAAGGGAACCACCGCGAAGAGCACCAGCGTCCAGACGCTGGTGATCCGGGGGTTGATTTTCGTCCCCATGCCGACGATCGCCTCCATCGGCATGCCGAAGAGCTCGGAGAACTTGGGCAGGAGGTAGATCGCGTTGAAGGCGCTGCCGAAGACCGTCATCACGAGCGTGCCGGCGACGAGGCCGATCAGCGCCGTTTTGCGGCTGGCCTTCGCGTGATAGATGATGCTGGCGGGCAGCACGAAGGAGCAGCCGACGGCGAAGTTGGCAAAGTCGCCGACGAAGGCCGTCGTCGTGGACTTGAAGATCAGCTTGAGAAGGATCTTGAACAGCTCCGAAATCACGCCGGCCACCGGCCCGAGGTAGAAGGTGCAGATCAGCACCGGGATCTCGCTCAGGTCGATTTTATAGAAGCTCGGCGCGAAGAACAGCGGGATCTCCCAGAGCATCAGCACGCCGGCCATCGCCGAGAAGATCGCGGTGTAGGCCGCGTAATGCGTGTCGGACAGAGCTCGGCGCTGCCTGTAGATCACGCGCTCGAACAGCAGCGCCAGCAGGAACAGCCCTGCGAAGACCGCGAAGCACACGCCGATGAACTGCACGTTGGCGCGGATCGCTTCCCAGAGCTTCGCGAGATTTTCAAACCATTTTTCGAACATTTCGATTCCTCCCGTCTGATGTAAAAAAGCCCGAAGACGCAATGTCTCCGGGCGTAAAAGGACGTAAAAAATCATTCCTCTTCCATCCAGACTATACTGTCGGTACCGGAATCGCACCGGTTCGTGCCAAGGAAGCGCCAATCAAACGCCGCCGCGGCGTTTAGCGGACTTTTTTCGCCACGATCTCGTCTCAAAAGCTGGAAATACACAAAGTATTCCTGCGCTTTTTCGACTTCACCGTGACAAAAAAATCCTCGCGAAACGCTCTTGCGGGTTCAATTGTCGTTTCCTCAGCTCGCGGACTGTACCGCCGGTCGGGGATCGCACCCTGCCCTGAAGAATTGACGCTGTTACAATATCACAGCTTTCGCCCTTTGACAAGAGGGAGTTTGAGGAGTACAATAACTTTTGCTCAGTCGTCGAAAGGAGGGCGCGCATGGATCGGTCGCTTTGCTGCTGTTTTTCCGGGCACCGGCCCGCCAAGCTCCCCTGGGGCTACGACGAAAACGACGCGCGCTGCCTGCGCGTCAAGGCTGAGCTGGAGGCCCGGCTGGAGGGCGTTTACGAGGCAGGCTACCGGCACTTTCTGTGCGGGATGGCGGCCGGCTGCGACATGCTCTTTGCCGAGGCCGTGCTGGCGCTGCGGCGGCGGCATCCCGAGGTGACGCTCGAGGCGGCGATCCCCTGCGACGGGCAGGCCGACGCCTGGAGCGCGGGGCAGCGCCGCCGCTACGAGGCGCTCGTGGCCGACTGCGACGAGGTGCGTTTCGTCCAGCACGCCTACACGCCCGGCTGCATGCAGCGCCGCAACCGCTATATGGTCGACCGCTCCTCTCTGCTGCTGGCCTGCTACGACGGGCAGCCCGGCGGCACGATGAACACGATCCTCTACGCGCGCCGTCAGGGCTGCCGGGTAATCCTGATCGAGCTGTGAAGCAAAAAGGCGGCCAACTCGCTCTTGACAAGGCCGCGCCGCTGTGCTACTATATCTGAGCAATCGCATCGGCTCAGTGTTTTCGGCTTGCAGAAGTACCCAAGAGGCCGAAGGGGCTCCCCTGCTAAGGGAGTAGGCGTGTAAAAAGCGCGCGCGAGTTCAAATCTCGCCTTCTGCGCCAGAAAAAGCCTCTTTTGTTTCATGACAAAAGAGGCTTTTTAGTATATTTCGTATATCCGGGACAGGCGGCGCGCCCGCGCCGCGGCGGACAGAAAGGAAGAAACGCCATGAGTGAAAACATCATCTACTGCTACTCCGGCTCCGGCCACTGCCTGAGCATGGCCAAGAGCATCGCCAAGGCTCTCGGCGACACCGACATCGTCATGATGCGCAGCTATCCCGAGAAGACCGACGCGACCGAGGCCCGGCGCGTGGGCTTCGTCTTCCCCTGCTACGGCGGCGGTCTGCCCGGCGACGTGGAGTTCTACGTCAAGAACATCCGGATCGCCCCGGACGCCTACCGTTTCGCCGTCGAGCAGTACGCCGGCTACATCGGCTGCGGCCTGCACAAGCTCGACGAGCTCGTGGGCCTCGACTACTGGGACAAGATCTCCAATCACTCGACCTGCATCTGGCTGATGCCGCACACGCTCACCTTCCCGCGCACGAGCCGCGAGGAGGCGCAGGCGCGCATCGACCGCAAGGCGGCCGAGGTGGGCGCCGCGGCGCGCGCGATGAAGCGCAGCGCCAAAAAGCCGCCGAAGAACGGGCTCTTCGCACTGGAGAGCCGCGCCTTCGCCGGCATGCACGCCAGAAACGTCAAGCGCTTCACCGTCAGCTCCGCCTGCGTCGGCTGCGGCACCTGCGAGCGGATCTGCCCGCGCAACAACATCCAGCTCCTGCGCGGCCGGCCGAGCTTCGGCCCGAACTGCATCGGCTGCCTGAGCTGCGTGCAGTACTGCCCGAAGCAGGCCATCAACGTCGGCAAGGTCACCGAGAAGCGCGAGCGCTTCCCGAATCCTCAGGTCAAGGCCGAAGAGCTGACGCAGAAGATCATCCACGTCGATTAAAAACTCACGGCCCGGCCGCTGCGGCCGACGCCGTTCCGGGAGGTTCGATCCATGAAAAAACGCCTGTTTCCGATCCTGCTGCCGGCCGCGCTGCTGCTGTGCGCGCTGCTGCTGTGCGGCTGCGGGACGCCGATCCCCGCGCAGGAGCTCTCCACCCCCGCGCCGACGCCGGAGCCGACCCCGGTCCCGACGCCCGAGCCGATCGTTTTCGCGGCCGGGAGCTTTCGTCCCGAGGCCGAGGAGCTGACGCTGGTGCTGGAGGAGGGCGAAAGCCCGCTGCTGGAGAGCTTTCCGGCGCTGAAAAGCCTTGATCTGCGCGGCAGCCGCTGCTACGCCGAGATCCTCGACTATGCCGAAAGGCACCCCGAGGTGGAGCTGCTGTGCGACGTGGAGCTGCCCGACGGGACCGTGCTGGACAACACGGCCGAGGAGGCCGATCTCTCAACGCTCCGGCATGAAGAGGCGGAGGACGCGCTGTTCCGGCTGCGTCTGCTGAGCGCGCTGCAGCGCATCGACCTCGGCGAGCGCAGCGAGGAGGACCCCGACCGCCTGAGTTGGGAGGACGTCGGCGCGTTCCAGGCCGCTTTCCCCGAGGCGGCGGTGGACTACCGCTTTACGCTGTTCGGCAAGGCGTTTTCCGTGCTGGACGAGCAGATGATCATCAGTCAGCGGAAAATGGACGACCAGGGCGCGGCCGTGCTCGAGGTGCTGCCCTACATGACCCGCTGCACCTACCTCGACATGGACTCCTGCGGCGTGGATAACGAACACATGGCCGTGATCCGCGACGCCTATCCGAACATCCGGGTCGTCTGGCGCGTCTGGTTCGGCGAGGACTACACCGTCCGCACCGACGTCAAGCGCATCCTCGCCTCCTCTGAGGGCCGCCGCCTGGACGAAAGCTGCTACGAAGGCCTGTTTTACTGCTGTGACGTCGAATGGCTGGACATCGGGCACAGCCAGCTGCACGATCTGTCCTTCCTTTACAACATGCCGAAGCTCACGGTGCTGATCGTGGCCTGCGCGCCGTGGAACGACCCGACGCCGATCGGTTGTCTGGAAAATCTGGAGTACCTGGAGGTACTCAGCACAAACTGCGACAACGTGGAGCCCTTTGCCAATCTCCACAACCTCAAGCATCTGAATATCGGCAACTGCTGGCGCATCTACGACGTGACGCCGCTGTACGAAATGACGCAGCTCGAGCGTCTGTGGATCGGCTGTGTGACGCCCGTCCCCGACTACCAGAAGCGGGAAATCCGCGAAAAGCTGCCCGACACGCTGATCAACACGACGACGGCCTTCCACAAGAACGAGGGCTGGTGCAAGGACGACTGGGGCCACAACGTCCCGCGCTACGCGCTGCTGCGTGAGCAGTTCGGCGATTATCAGATCGAGGCTTACGCCTACGATTGGGTCGACCCGCTCTGCTACAAGAGTCTCGACGAGCTGACCGAGGAAGAGCTTGAGCGGGCCGTCCGGGACATGAAGCTCGTCCTGCCCTGAACGCATGGAGCCCTTTCTTCTGCTGTACGCCGCCGATCTGCGCGAGCTCCCCGCCGACCGGCTGCTCGCCGCGGCCGAAGCGCTGCCGGAGGCGCGGCTGAAGAAGCTGCGCGCCTTTCGGCGGGAGGAGGACAAGCTCCGCTGCGCGGCCGCGGGGCTGCTGCTGCGACGGGCGCTGGAGACGCTCGGCGCGGACGACCGCTCCTTTGCCTACGCGGCCGACGGAAGGCCCGTGCTGACGGCGCGGCCGGAGCTCTTTCTCTCGCTCACTCACTCCGGGGATTACGCCGCCGCGCTGGTCTCCGGCGAGCCGGCGAGCGTGGACGTCGAACGGTACGGAGGGCTGCGCGAGCCGGTGCTGCGGCGGGTCTTTACCGGGGCCGAGCAGCGCTTCGTCCGCGCAAGCGCCGACACGGAGGCCGCCTTCTGCGAGCTCTGGAGCCGCAAGGAGTGCCTTATCAAGCTCGACGCGTCGCTCACCCCGCTGCGGGCCGAAGCGCTGACGCCCGCGCCGGGCCGCCGCTTCTTCAGCTTTTCCCTGCCGGGCTGCAGCTTCGTCGTCTGCGCTCCGGCAAACGCGGACTGCGCGCCGCGCTTCCTCTCCGCGGGCGAGCTGCTCGTTTGATACGTCAAAAAAGGACGTCCCGGACCCCCGGGGCGTCTTTTCCGTTCCGATCCCGCCGGAGAGGCGGAGACTCATTGACAAAAACAGGTTTTTTCGCTACACTGTATTTGTGGATTTATGACCGATCCGCTATACGAAACAGAGGAGGGACGCCCTTTTGGAAGTGAGAGAGAATCTGATCCGGCTCTGCGAGAAGATCAACGACGGGCATTACAAGATCACGCCAGACTGCGCGGAGTACAAGCTCTTTGAAAAATGGATCACCGACGAGCAGATCGCCGTCATGATGGCGATGAAGAGCATGAAGCCGGCCTTCGTGCCGATGATCGCCCGCAAGGCGAAGCTGCCCGTGAAGCGCACGCGCGAGATCCTGCACGAGATCACCGACATCGGCCTCGTCGTCCAGGTCGTCGTGCCGAAGGTGGGCCTGGAGATCTACCTGCTGCCGCCCTACACCCCCGGCATTTTCGAGTTCCTGCTGATCAACGAAAAATTCTGCCTGGCTCATCCCGAGATTGCCTACGCCTTCGAGCAGCACGCGACGACGAGCCAGATCGAGCACGCGCCGAACACGCCGATGGGCGCGGGCATCATGCGCGTCATCCCGGTCGAGAGCGCCATCCCCGCCGAGGCGCAGCAGATCGACAACGAGAAATGCAGCAAGTACATTGAGGACAACGAGGGCCACATCAGCATCACGCCCTGCCAGTGCCGCCGCGTGCGCCGCCTGATGGGCGAGGGCAGCGGCGATCTGGACGAGGGCTACTGCCTGTTCATGGGCCACGTGGGCGACATGTTCAACCGCACCGGCAAGGGCCGCCCCGCCACCGTGGCCGAGGCGAAGGAGCTCATCAAAAAGTTTGAGGAGCGCGGCTGCGTCCACCAGATCACGACCCTGCACCAGGGCGAGACCTTCGCGATCTGCAACTGCATGCCGGAGAGCTGCCTCGCGCTGGGCATGACCGAGTACTACAACACGCCGGCCGCCTCCAAGAGCAACTACGTCGCCCGGATCGACGAGAGCAAGTGCGTGGCCTGCGGCCAGTGCACCGACCGCTGCGCGAACAACGCCATCCAGATGGGTCAGAAGCTCTGCGCCAAAACGCCGATCGAGCATCCGTCGAAGGAGCTGCCCGACGACCTTGAGTGGACGAGGGAGCACTGGAATCCGGAGCACCGCACGAACCGCGAATACGTCGCGCCCGAGGGTACCGCTCCGTGCAAAACGGCCTGCCCCGCGCACATCGCCGTGCAGGGCTATCTGAAGCTCGCTGCGCAGGGCCGCTGGCTCGAGGCGCTGGAGCTCATCAAGAAGGAGAACCCCCTGCCCGCCGTCTGCGGCCGCATCTGCAACCGCAAGTGCGAGGAGGTCTGCACCCGCGGCGACGTCGATCGCGCCGTCGCCATCGACGAGGTCAAGCGCTTCATCGCCGACAGAGAGCTGGCGCGCGACACCCGCTTCGTGCCGAAGAAGCTGTACGACTACAGCGACAAGAAGATCGCCGTCATCGGCGCCGGCCCCGCCGGCCTGAGCTGCGCTTACTTCCTCGCCGCCGACAACTACCGCGTCACCGTGTTCGACAAAAACGAGCTGCCCGGCGGCATGCTGCGCTACGGCATCCCGAGCTTCCGGCTCGAAAAGCCGGTGCTCGACGCCGAGATCGACGTGCTCAAGGAGCTGGGCGTCATGTTCCGCTGCGGCGTGGAGATCGGCAAAGACCTGAGCGTGCAGCAGCTGCGCGAGCAGGGCTTCGACGCGATCTATCTCGCGATCGGCGCGCAGAAGTCCGCCTCCCTCGGCATCCCGGGCGAGGAGCTCGAGGGCGTCTGGGGCGGCATCGACTTCCTGCGCGAGGTCAACGCCGGCGCCAGGCCCGCGATCGGCAAAAAGGTCGTGGTCGTCGGCGGCGGCAACGTCGCGATGGACGTGGCCCGCACGGCCGTGCGTCTCGGCGCGGAGGTCACGGTGGCCTACCGCCGCAAGGAGAGCGACATGCCCGCCGATCCCGCCGAGGTCGCCGAGGCGAAGGAGGAGGGCGTGCGCTTCCTCTTCGAGCACCGTCCGGTCTCGATCGAAGGCGACAACGGCCGCGTCTCGACGCTCCTGTGCGAGGGCGGCCGGCGCGTCGAATGCGACGCCGTGCTCGCGGCGATCGGTCAGCGGATCGATCTCGGCGGGCTCGACCTCGGCGAGCTGAAGACGGACGAGAAGGGCCGCGTGATCGCCGACGCCGTCACCTACCAGACCGCCCAGCCCGACGTTTTCGTCGGCGGCGACGCCTATACCGGCCCGAAGTTTGCGATCGACGCGATCGCCCAGGGCAAGCAGGCCGCCATCTCCATCCACCGCTACGTCCATCCCGGGCAGAGCCTCGTGATCGGCCGCGACCGGCTCACCTACCGCGCCTTCGACAAGGAGAACGTGGACTTTGACACCGTGCGAAGCACGAGCGACGCCGGCGCGCGGCAGATCCCCGGCCGCGACAAAGCGAAGGCGCTGAGCTTCCGCGACGACCGCGAAGCCTTCACCGAGGAACAGGTCAAGGCCGAGACCGCCCGCTGCCTCGGCTGCGGCGCTTCCTTCGTCGATCCGAACAAGTGCCTCGGCTGCGGCGTGTGCACGACCCGCTGCAAGTTTGACGCGATCCACCTCTTCAAGCGCACGAACGTCGAGAGTATCGAGTACTTTGACCGTCCGAAGGTGCTGCCGGCCTTTATCGCCGAGCGCGAGAACCGCATCCGCATCCGCAAAATGAACGGGAACTGAGACTTAACCCCATTTGGAAAGGGCGCCGGAAATACCGGCGCCCTCAATCTTTCGACGAAGTGTCGAAAGATTGAGGGCAAAAAAAGAAACTTCTTAGAAGTTCCTGTTTTTGTATGATTGAACGAAGAAAGGGGGCTCCCCGCCCCCTCTCTTCGCTCTCCCCTTACGTATCGACACCTCTTCGCTCGAGTTTCTCTTTACATGGAAAGGGCGCCGGAAATACCGGCGCCCTTTCTGCATTTTATATCCTTTACCTGTTTTTATAGCCTTTTTAGTTCGTTTTTATCCTGTTTCCCGCACGATGACGACGCTCTCGATCACGGGCTGCCGATCGCGCGGAATCGTGCCGTTATCGTCGATCGGACGCGCGTCCGCGGCGATCTGCTCGGCGATCTCCATTCCCTCCACGACCCTTCCGAAGGCCGCGTAGCCGCCGTCAAGGAAGGTCGCGTCCGCGACGGTGATGAAAAACTGCGAGCTCGCGCTGTCATAGCTCCGGGCCCGCGCCATCGAGATCACGCCCTTGACGTGGCTGATCGGGTTCTCCACGCCGTTGAGCGCGAACTCGCCCTTGATGTTCCTGCCCGAGCCGCCGGTCCCGTTCCCGTCCGGATCGCCTCCCTGAATCATGAAGCCGTCCATGATCCGGTGAAAGGTCAGCCCGTCGTAAAAGCCGCTCTCGGCCAGCTCGACGAAATTCTCCACCGTGACGGGCGCCGCCTGCGCGTCCAGCTCCAGCACGATCGTGCCGTAGTCCTTCACGGTGATCTCCGCGCGGATGACGCCGTCCTCCTTCGTCTCTTCCTGCGGCTCCTCCTGCGGCTCCTGCGCCGTTTCCTGCACGGTCTCCCGCTCTCCTCTTCTCCGCGGGCGCTCCTCTTCCTCCTTCGCCTCTCCGGCGCAGCCGGAAAGCAGCAGCAGAGCCAGCAGCAGAGCCGCCGTGCGGATGATTTTCTTCATCGCGGTTCTCTCCTTTACCAGACGTGCGGGATCAGGCGGTATCTGACCCGCGTTTTGTATTCAGCGTAGCCCTCGAGGTCCCGTTCGAGCACCTGCTCCTCGTTGCGGATACGCAGCACGATGATCGGGACGTAGATCAGCGTCACCGCGAAAGCGAGAAGCGAGCCGAGGATCAGCGGCATCGAGAGGAACAGCGGCAGCGTGACCGCGTACATCGGGTGCCGCACGATCCCGTACAGCCCCGTATCAACGACCTTCTGCCCCTCCTGCACCTCAATCGTGCGGGAGAGCCAGGCGTTTTCGCGCAGCACCTCGGCGTAGAGCGCATAGGCGAGCAGGAAAACCGCTGCGGCGATCCAGCTTACCGCATCCGGCAGCAGCGCCCAGAGAAAGCGGCGGTTCAGCCCCGCGAGCACGAAGGCCGCCAGAAACATCAGCCCGCTGAGCGCGACCACGGTCTTCTGCTCGGTCTGCTCCTCTTTGGCGTTGAGGCGGCTGCGCAGCAGCTCCGGGCTTTTGGCCATCATCACGAGCCCCGCGGCGAACATCGGGACAAACAGCACCCCCAGCAGGAGCCAGCCCTGCCAGAAGTCGAAGGTGCCGGCCGGCAGAAAGATCAGCAGCCCGACCAACAGCAGCCCGGCGAAAAACTTGATCAGCGCCGAGGCAAACAGCTTTTTGTCCATTTTTCTCCCCTCTCTCAGCGGCAGAAGGCCGCGGCGCGCGTCCAGAAATCGGGCGCCTCCTCGTAGAGCCCGTGGCCGAGCCCCTCGTACAGGAACAGCTCCGCCCCCGGGATCCGCTCCGCGAGCTCCCGCGAAGCCGCCGCGGTGGCGATCCGGTCGTCCGTACCGCCGATTACCAGCGTCGGGCAGCCGATGCGCGCAAGCTCCTCAAAGGCGTCGTGCGTCCGGCAGGCGTCCGCCTGTGTCAGAAAGCGGTCGAAGCTCTTCGGCCTGCCGAGGTTCCCGAGCAGCGCGTACGCCGCGCGCATCTGCCGGACGCGTTTTTCCGTGTAGGAACGCTCCGCCGTATCCAGCATCAGCCCCTTGTAGTCGCCGCGCTGCGCGAGCTCCGTCCAGGTCCCGATCGCCTCGCGGGCAGCGTCGTTCGGGCGGCTCAGCGTCACGGTCAGCACCAGCCTCCCGACCCGCCCGGGGTGATCGATCGCCAGCCACTGGGCGATCATCCCGCCCTGCGAGATGCCGACGACGGCGGCCCTTCGCAGGCCGAGCGCGTCCATCGCCTCGTCCTGGTCGGCGGCCATCTCGCGCGTCGTCATCCGCGGCGGCAGCGGCTCGCGGCGGCTGAACGCGTACACCGTGAAGTCCTTCGTCAGCGCGCGGTACAGCAGCGCGAAGGGAATCGCCATCCCCTTCACGGTCTTCAGTCCGTCGCTGAGCCCGGGGAGCAGCACCAGCGTCTTCTCCCCGCCGCCGAAGCGGATATAGTCCATCTCCCCCGCGCTGAGGCGCAGGCGTCCGTTCTGCGCGTTCATCACGTCAGATCACGCCCAGCGGGATCAGCACCGCCAGCAGCAGCGCGACGGCGCCCCATTCAACGAGCAGGAAGGTCTTCCGCTTCTTCGGCTCCATGTCCGGCACGTAATTGGCCGCGAGGAAGAAGGGGATATAGGTCGTGACGAACACCGGCAGCACGCCCCACCACCTGTATACCCAGATGAAGGAATGATTGCTCGTGCCGGCCAGGAAGGACTCGAACAGCGCGAAGAGCAGCGCCATCTCCAGCGCGACGACGAGCCTGCAGCTGATCCCCTTCTTCCCGTTCTTGGCGAAATAACGCTTCGTCCGGTCCTGCGGCATCATCTTGAAGGAGATGATGCCCGCGAGCGAGAACATCATCGACAGCTCCCAGCACACGCCGACGAGCAGGATGAAGGTGGTCGAGGCGTTGGACACCGACCACAGCGGATAGCCGAAGACGCGGCCGATCACGGCGTTCGCGATCTCGTACAGCCAGTGGACGCCGTAGAGCGCGAGGCCCGCGCAGACCGCCTCCGTGTTCTTTTTGTGGATCTCCGACCAGTAGACGTAGAACACGACGGCCAGAATAAAGATAAAGGTCCAGTTGAAATTCTCGGTGCTTCTGACGCGGATCGCCTCCACGAGGCTCTTCGCCTCCTGCGACCCGTCTCCCCAGAATCGGAACATGGCTTCTCCCTCCTGTTTCAGATTTTGATCAGTTCGTAGCTCCGGCTGCCGAGGCCGATCTCCTCGGCGTGGACGAGCCCCGCCTCCCACTCGGCGTCCGGGTGGTTGAGATGGAAGTACTCGTGGTTGGCGTCCTCGTCCCAGAAGCGCTTGATGTGCCGGTCGAGGCGGCTGCCCGGGTTGACCGGCGTCTGATTGCACAGGTCGACGCAGGCCTGGTCGAGCGCCACCGGGTCGAAGGAGGCCAGCATGCCGACGTTCGGGATGATCGGCACGTCGTTCTCCTCGTGGCAGTCGCAGTTCGGCGAGACGTCGCAGATCAGCGAGACGTGGAAGGCCGGGCGGTCCTTGACGACCGCGAAGGCGTATTCGGAGATCTTGCAGGAGAGGATCGCGTTGGAGTCCGACCAGCTCGGTTCGATCGCGTTTTTCGGGCAGATCGCAAGGCAGCGGCCGCAGCCGACGCACTTGTCGTGGTCGATGCTCGCCTTGCCGCCGACGATCTGCGGCGCGCCGTGGGCGCAGATGCGCGCGCAGGAGCCGCAGCCGACGCATTGCTCGGTCTCGACGAAGGGCTTGCCCTCGCAGTGCTGCTCCATCTTGCCGGCGCGCGAGCCGCTGCCCATGCCGAGATTCTTCAGCGCCCCGCCGAAGCCGGCCGACTCGTGGCCCTTGAAATGCGTCAGCGAGATCACGATATCGGCGTCCATGATCGCCCGGCCGATCTTCGCCTCCCTGACGTAGGGCAGGCCGATCGGCACCGGCGTCTCGTCGCTGCCCTTGAGGCCGTCGGCAATGATCACGTGGCAGCCGGTCTGCAGCGGCGAAAAGCCGTTGAGATAGGCGGTATCCAGGTGATCCAGGGCGTTCTTGCGGCTGCCGACGTAGAGGGTGTTGCAGTCGGTGAGGAAGGGCTTGCCGCCGCGCTCGCGCACATAGTCCGCGACGACCTTCGCGTACTGCGGGCGCAGGTGCGCCAGATTGCCGAGCTCGCCGAAATGGATCTTGATCGCGGCGTAGCGGTCTTCAAAGTCGATGGTCTCAAAGCCGGCCCGCTTCATCAGGCGGTGCAGCTTCTGCGGGAGGTTCTCCCGGGGTGTCGCGTGGAAATCGGTGAAATAAACGGCTGAACTCATGATAATCCCCCTTCTTTTCGGCTCTCGGCGGCGTAATAGGCCTCCAGCCGGGGCCTCGCCGCCTCGTAGCACGGCTGCAGGCGCGCATCGAACTGCGTGCCCATTCCCTCGAGAACGATCCGGTCCGCGTCCTCAAAGGAAAACTTCTCTTTGTAAACGCGCTTGCTCACCAGCGCGTCGTACACGTCCGCCACGGCCATGATCCGCGCCTCGACCGGGATCCCGTCGCCCTTCAGGCCCTCCGGGTACCCCGAGCCGTCCACCCGCTCGTGATGGTAATGCGCGACGTTTTCGGCGATGCGCAGAAATTCCTCGTCGTCGGTGTCCTGCAGGATGCTGCGGACGATCCGCGCGCCCTCCGCGGCGTGCTTCTGCATCTCCGCGCGCTCCTCCGGCGTAAAGCGGCCCGGCTTGCGCAGCACCGCGTCGTCCACGGCGATCTTGCCGAGGTCGTGCATCGGCGCGGCCTTGACGAGCTTTTTGCAGAAGGCGTCCGTCAGCTCCATCGTCCCGGTCTCCCGGATCGCCTCGGTCAGCAGCCGCACGCCCTCGCTGGTGCGGCGGATATGGCCGCCGGTGGAGTTGTCGCGGCTTTCGACCATCGCTGCCATGCCGAGGATCAGCTTGTCGTGCATGATCTCAAGGCGCTCGGTCTTGGCGTCCACCTCGGCCTGCAGGTCGGCGTTGTACTGGTCGAGCAGACGGATGTACTTCTGGTTCTGCGTGTCGTCCTCCAGGAAGATCCGCCAGCCGCAGCGCCGGCGCCCGTCGTAGAGCTCGCCGACGGCGACGGTGTAGATCCGCTCCCCGCCGCCGTCCGGGTCCTGCCGGGCATAGAGGAAGCGGCCGTCCTTCGGGTCCTTTCGATAGCGCTCCAGCCAGGCGCAAACCGTGTCCTTCAGCTCCTCCCGGTCCGTCACCGGGCGGTCTACCCGCAGCAGACGGAGCTCGGGCAGGATCGCCTTGGCCGTCTCGTTGCTGCCCAGATAACGCTCTTTGGAGTCCGTCGTGATAAAGCCGGTGTTGCCCGACTGCACCTCGGCCTCGGCCACCATCTCGCTGACGTTGTAGAGCACCATCCGGCGCACGATCAGCAGATAGACGACCTGGGCCAGCATGTAGTTGATCGGGATGATCTCATAGCCGCTGCCGAGGAAAAGATGGTTGGCAAAATAGCCCGCGATCGAAACCGGGATCGGGATGAAGAGCAGGAACAGCACCCGGCGGGACACCTGCTTCTTCTTTCGATAGCCGTGGAAAATGATGGCCATATCCGCCAGCAGATAGAGGATGATGCAGGCGTTGTAGGCCGTGTGGAAGGGGCCGTAGGTCTTGGTCAGCGCCCAAGCCCCGCCGACCTGCACCAGCTCGATGCTGCGGTAGAACAGCGGATAGTCCGGAACCGTCAGCACGGAGAGATAGATGAGCGTGTTCAGCAGCAGCGAGATCAGGCGGATCGGGCGGCCGACGCGGACGCCGCACAGGCTCGCCACGCACATCGTGGTCAGCCAGGGCAGAAAGCAGCTTCCGACGTAGATGACCTTCATCGCCGCGATCGCGGTCTCCTGGTCGTGTCCGGCATACAGGAGCCAGTAGAGCAGGCTCATCACCGGGATCAGCAGGAAGATCGCCGTCATGTGTACGTCGAAGTGCTTGTGCCACTGGGCCGCGTACAGCAGCGTCAGCGCAAAGGACAGGGCGAAAAACAGCGCGTAATAGAGCGACTGGGTCATCTGCGGTCATTTCCTCCGGGACAACTTATTTTTCTTTATTGTACTCTATTTCCCGCGCCTCGGCAAGGCCTTTTCTGTCCTTCTTTCAGCTCTTGCCAGCGGCCTTTTTTCGGGGTAAAATAGGCTGAAAGCCAAAAAAGGAGATGAGCCCATGCCCTTTCGGATCATCCGCGACGACCTCGCCCGCGTCGAGGCCGACGCCATCGTGAACACCGCCAATCCTGCGCCGCTCGTCGGAGCCGGGACGGATCTCGCCGTCCACCGGGCGGCCGGACCCGAGCTGCTGGAGGCGAGAAAGCGGATCGGCGCGATCGAGCCGGGCTGCTCCGCGGCCACGCCGGCCTTCCGCCTGCGCGCGAAGTACGTGCTGCATACGGTGGGCCCCGTGTGGGTCGACGGGCAGCACGGCGAGGAGGCGCTGCTGCGCCGGGCCTACGGCGCGGCGCTGACGCTCGCCGACGAGCTGGGCTGCCGCTCGGTTGCCTTTCCGCTGATGGCCGCCGGGAGCTACGGCTTTCCGCGCGACCTGGCGCTCTCCACCGCGATCGGAGCGTTTACCGACTTTTTGCTGGAGCACGAGATGCAGATCCTGCTCGTGCTCTATAACACCGAAGCCTTCGGCCTCGCCTCCTCCCTCTTCGACGACCTGAAAAGCTATATCGACGACAACTACGTCGCCGAGCGCTGTGCGGAAGACGCGTGTTTCGAGGCCGATTTCGCGCGCTTTAACCGCTCTGAGGCGCCTCGTCGGCCGCCGTACCGGCCGGCGGCGGCTCCGCGGAAGGCCGCGGGGGCTCTTCCCGCTGCCGCTCCGCCCGCCCCCGCGCTGAAGGTGAGCTCGCTGGAGGAGCTGCTGAAAACGCGTGAAACGAGCTTTTCCGAGTATCTGCTCGACCTGCTCCGGGAGCGCAGCGGCAAGGATTCCGAGGTGTACAAGCGCGCCGAGATCAGCAAGCAGCTGTTCAGCAAGATCCTCAGCAACCGCGACTATCAGCCGACCAAGAGCACCGCCATCCAGCTTGCGCTCGGGCTGGAGCTGGATCTGCCGAGGACGCAGAAGCTGCTGGAAAAGGCGGGCTACGCGTTGACGCGCAGCAGCAAAACGGATCTCGTCGTGCAGTATTACATCGAGCGGAGGATCTACAGCGTCAGCTTCATCAACGAGGCGCTGTACGACTGCGGCCTGCCGCTGCTGAAAACGGGCCTGAAAAACTGAAAAAGTCAACTCCCGGTTGACCGAATCCCCTCTCCTTTGCGGTATGCTGCAAGCACAGCAAAGGAAAGGGGATTTTGAATCATGAACAAAAATCTGACAGAGATCGTTTTTATCCTGGACCGCAGCGGTTCGATGGCCGGGCTGGAGAGCGACACGATCGGCGGCTTCAACGCGATGCTGGAGCGGCAGAAGAAGGAGCCGGGCGAGGCGCTGATCACGGCCGTGCTCTTCTCCGACCGCCACGAGCTGCTCTACGACCGGGCGGCGCTGGACAGGGTGGAGCCGCTGAGCGAACGGCAGTACCGCGTCGGCGGCTGCACCGCACTGCTGGACGCGATCGGCTGGAGCGTGCATCACATCAGCCAGATCCACCGCTACGCGCGGGAGGAGGACCGCCCCGGCAAGACCGTCTTCGTCATCACGACCGACGGGATGGAGAACGCCAGCCGCGCCTACCGCTATGACGAGGTGCGCCGCATGGTGGAGCACGAGCGGGAAAAATACGGCTGGGAATTTCTCTTCCTCGGCGCGAACATGGACGCCGTCTCCGCCGCGCGCAGCTTCGGCATCCGCGAGGACCGCGCCGTGCGCTACGCCTGCGACGAGGCCGGCACGAAGCTCAACTACGATGTCGTCGGCCGGACGCTCGCCCGCTTCCGCGCCTCGAAGGAGATCGCTCCCGACTGGGCCGCTCCGATCGCCGCGGACTTCAAAAAGCGCGGGGAGAAATAAGCGGGAAAGGCCGTCCGCGAAGCCCAGCGTCCCCGGCGGCCCGCGCAGCCCTCGCCTCCGCTCCGTAGGGGCGACCCTTGCGGTCGCCCGCAGCGCGAACCTCGCCTCCTCTCCGTAGGGGACGGCGTCCTCGACGTCCCGTTTTCCCGCGCAACCCTCGCCTCCGCTCCGTAGGGGACGGCGTCCTCGACGTCCCGCTTTCCCTCTGGAGATTCTTCGCTGACGCTCAGAACGACAAGTCAGCTTTGACAAACGCAGCCGTGAGACGACGTCGCTTCCTTCCGATCTCGTCTCACGGCTGCGTTATCCTTGATTTTTCAGGCGGCTGCGCCGCAGAAGGACCTCATCCACCGCTGACGCGGTCCCCCTTCCCCGCTGCGGCGGGGAAGGCAACGGGCGACCGCAAGGGTCGCCCCTACGGTCGCCCGTTCCGCTGAAACGCAAAATCGTCTGTCATTCTGAGCGTCAGCCTTCAGGGCAAGATTTGCGCGGGGATCTCACGCAGGTCGCGCACGAGGAGGCTCTCGCGCCCGGTCGGAGCGCCGGGGCTGCCCGGCGGCAGGAACAGGATGCTGCCAATCCCGGCGTTGACCGCCGCCTCGACGTCGATGCGCCGGTCGCCGACGTAAAAGCAGGTTTCCGGCTCAAGCGCGTATTTCCCCAGCAGATACCGGATCGCGTCCGGCTCGGGCTTGCGCAGAAAACCTTCCAGCGCGGTGACGAGCTCGGTGAAAAACGGAAGCAGGCCGATCCGCTCGAGGATGGGCCGGCAGGAGGCGCCGCGGTGGGTGAACAGAAAGTGGCGGCAGCCCGCGCGCTCCAGCGTCTCCAGCGTCTCCGCGGCGTGCGGCATCGCGGCGATCGCCTCGATGCGGCTGTCGTTGAGCGCGGCAAATTCGCTTTTCAGCCGGGCCTCGTCAAGCCCGTACCGCGCCGCGGTCTGCGCCAGAAAGGTCCCGGCCGCCGTGGCGATCACGCCGGCGTAGATCTCCCGCTCGCTCAGCTCCAGCCCCTGCGCGGCCAGACAGTCGCGCACGGCGGGGACGATCGCCGGGTAGGAATCCGCCAGCGTACCGTCGAGGTCCCAGATAAACGCGTACTTTTTCGCCGTCATTCGCTTTCCTCCTCCCGCTCCGCCTCGACCGAGCCGAGCTCGGTATAGATCATGCCGTTTCGTCCGCGCTCGGAGCGCAGCAGCACAACGGCGTCCACCGTCATCGACGCCGGCCGCAGCCGGAGCCCGGGCAGCTTTCCCGAGGCCCTCCGCAGCAGCGTGATATGGGGCGAAAAGCGCTTGCGGTCAAAGGGGATCCCCCGCTCGGCGAGCGCGCGGCGGACCCGCCGCGCCACGGCCTCGAGCGCCGCCGAGTCCCGGACGCCGGCCCACCAGAGCTCGCCGAAGCAGCCCAGACCCTCCAGGGCGAGCTCGAAGGGACGGAAGCGCAGCTCCGACAGCGCGTCCAGCACGGCCTGCGCGTCGGGGTATTCCCCGATGAAGGCCAGCGTCAAATGCAGATTCTCCTCCGGCGTGTAATTCCCCCGGACGCCGGCGCCGTACAGCGCGTCCTGCGCCTCGGTCAGGGCGTCCTTCACCCCGTCGGACAGTTCGATCGCGATAAACAGTCTCATGGTCATTCGTTCCTCAGCGGCTCAAAAAACCGATGTATTCGTCAAAGACGTTGAAGAGCATATCCCCGGAGCAGACCGGGAGCACCGCGCCGCTGCGTCCGATCGGCGCAAACTCGAAGCGCTCGCGCGCCGCCGTCAGCACCAGCACCGGGATGATCTCGTACCCCCGCCCGAAGACGATCTCCAGATAGGGCGCGTACTTGGCGCTCTGCAGCACCTCGTCTGGCTCGATCCGGTCCTTCATCTTGAATTCCAGTGCGAAGACCCGGTTCTCCGTGATCACCAGCACGTCTGCGTAGATCCGCACGCGGCGGGCGCGCTTGAGCCGCAGCTCGAAGGCGATCTCCCAGCGGAGGCAGTCCTCGCCCGCCATCTCCCGCAGATCGGCAAACAGGCGGAGCATCGTCTCCCGGCAGTCCCGGAAGGAGTGAAGCAGCCCGCGCGTGTCGCTGAGGCTGCGGCCGACGTTCCCGCAGCCCTCGGTGAGTCTGGCGAGCCAGGCCTCTTCACCGAGGCCGAGGAATTCCTCCACGGCGCCGTAGTAGCCCGCGAACTCCTCCAGGCCGAGGTGAGGCCGCCCCTGCCGGACGATCCCGTGCCAGCGGCAGTCACGATCCTGCCAGCACAGCTCCTTCAGCAGCGGCGAGCCGTAGAGGACGCGGTTGACGCTCCGATGGTCCAGCCCCAGATTCTTCGCGATCTCGCGGGCCTTGATCCCGTCCCGGCGGCAGATCTCCGCGCAGACCGCCCGCTGTATTTCCTGCGAATCCATCGTTTTCCGCTTCAGTCCAGCCAGCTCACGGCGCCGGTCCGGATATCGTAGACCGCGCCCTCGATCACCGCGCCGCCGACCTCCGGATGCTCCGCGAAATCGCTTTTCAGCCGCTCGACGGCGTGCCGCACGTTCAGGCGGCAGGCCTCGTCCTCGTCGCGCACGCCGCCGACGGCCTCGAGGATCTCGTCGGTGATCCAGCGGATAAAGCCGTCGCCGCCGCCGCTGAGCGCGGCGTGTACGGCGCCGCAGCCGGTGTGCCCGAGGACGACGACGCGGCCGCAGTGCAGATGCCCGGCGGCGTATTCGACGCTGCCGAGCTGATGCCGGTCCAGCACGTTCCCGGCCACGCGGATCACGAACAGCTCCCCGATCCCGGCGCCGAAGATCGCCTCCGGGATCACCCGGGAATCCGAGCAGCAGATCACGACGGCATAGGGATGCTGGCCGTTTTCGGCCGTGTCGATGCGGCGTGCGGCGTCCGGGCCCTCGATATAGCGCCGGTTTCCCTCGATCAGTCTTTCTCTGACGTCCACAGTGTTCTCCTCCTGTCGTTCTTCCGTTTTTTCTATTCTACCGTAAGCGTCCCCCCGCGTCAAGAACGCCCCGTTTCGACTTGTCTTCGGCCCGGGAACGTGCTATGCTTGATCTGATCAACACCCCGCCTTTCGGCGGGGAAACGGGAAGGGATTGTATGTTCTGGCTTCACGAGGAGGATCTGCCGCCCGGCGTCGGCAGCGAACCCTTCTGCGCGGCTCATCTGGCGTATCTGGTCGTCTTTCTGGCGCTCACGGTCGCTTACGCCCTGTTTTATAAAAAGCAGGACGAGGCCCGCCGAAAAAAGGCCGACCGCGCCGTCGGCGCGGCCGTGTTCCTTTTCGGGCTTTTCGAGTACGGCGTCACCGCGCTCATCGGCCGCTTCAGCCTCTACACGCTGCCGATCCACATTTGCAGCCTCATGCTCTTTCTGATCCCGCTGCACGCCGGGACGGGCGGCGCGCGCCCCGGCTCCTTTGCCGCGCGGCTGCACCGCTTTCTCGGCGCGGTCGTTTTTCACCCCGGCATTCTCGGCGCCTGGGCCGCCCTCCTCTTCCCGGACTGGCTGCGCGCCTACCCCTTCTGGAATTACCTGAGCGTCGCCGGATTTATGGAGCACGGTCTGATCTCCCTCTACGGCGCGTCGATCCTCGTAAAGGACGCGGAGGCGCCGGAGCCGAAGCGGCTGCTTCTGTGCGATCTGCGGGATTCCTCGCTCTTTCTGCTCGTCGGTGCGGCGCTGATGTACCGTTTTGACAGGGCTGTCGGCGCCGACTACTGGTTTCTGGCCGGGCCGAGCGTCGGCTCGCCCTTTGAAGCCGTCTTCGCAAGCGGCGGCTATCGGACTTATCTGCTCGCTCTGGCTCTCAGCGCCGCGCTCGTCACGGCGCTCTGGTACGCGCTGCGCTATTTCCTTTTTGTCCGGAAACGGCCGGAATAAACAGCCCCTCAGCCTCTCCCCGCGCCCGTTCCGGCAAGAGCGACGGTGAAGCCGCCGCCCGTCGAGTCCAGCACGCGGTACGCCGCCCCGTCCGCCAGCTTCCCGATCTCGTGCACGTCAAAGGGATGAAAAGTCATCCCCTCCCACTTGCCGCCGGTATACCGGTAGTCTCCGTCCTCGCTGACCGTGTGCTCTTCCGATTCGTATTCCTCGTCGGCCGCGTCCAGCGTCAGCAGTACGAAGCCGCCCGGCCGGACGATGCGCAGCAGCTCGCGCACGGCGAGGACGCCCTGCTTGAGCGGCATATGATCCACGACGTCCCTGGCGACCGCGGCGTCGAAGGCGCCGTCCGCGTATCCGGTTGACATAATATCTGCCTGCTTGAAGCTCCCGGTCGGAAAGCCGTGCTCCGAAAGCAGCTTTTTCGTCAGCGAAACGGCCTCGGCCGCGAGGTCGAAGCCCGAGACCGAAAAGCCGCGCCGCGCCAGCTTCAGCGCGTACGCGCCGCAGCCGCAGCCCGCGTCGCAGACGGACCGGACGCCCTGCTCCCGCAGAAAAGCGGTCACGGCGTCCTCCGCCGCGTCGACGCCGGCGGCGCAGGCCGACAGGCGCTCGGGGGCGACGCTCCCCCACGTCCGCTCCCAAAAGGCTCGATTCCCGTTTGTCATGCGTTTGTCCCTTTCCTTTTCCGCCGGCCGGAAGCGCAAGGCTCCCCGCCGCGCGGCATGCGGTTCAACGAATCGCCGTTTTCCCGAACTCCTCATCACGATTGTATCACACCCCGCCGGCAAGAGCAACAAAGAAGCCCCTCCTGTTCCGCGGACAAAAGCGGCTTTTTGACGGCGGACGGGGCGACGCGCGGAGCCGAGCTCGGAAAGCGCGGCCGTTCGTTTTTCGGCCCGTTTTCCCCTGTCACTGGGCGTCGTTTGATAGAAAATCGAAAGCACAGAAGCGGAATCATCCTTCCATTTCTGTGCTTTCTTTCTGTTGTAGGCCTTCGGATTGTCGGGCCTGCGCGTCACCGGGCAGACAGTCCAGAGCGTGCGCCTGCTCGCAGCCAGCTCCCGCTTTTTCTTTTTGGAGAGCTTTTCATACGGGATAAACCTGTCCATCGGGGAAACCTCCTTTTTTCGTATGCCCTGGGAAACTATAGCCGATCGAAGCCCGCGCTGTCAAGGCCGGGCGCTCAGCGGCAGCAGAACGCAAGGATCGCCGCCAGATAGTACACGATAAAGATGATATTGGTAAAGCCGCCGCACAGGATCATGTGCAGTCCCTTCGGCAGCTTCCGGGTCAGGGGACGCAGCAGATACAGAGCGCCCGGCGACAGAACGGCCATCCACGCGGGAAGCGCCGTCTTCCCCATCACGAGCAGGAACAGCAGAAGGAGCAGGCCCAGCCCCTCCCCGACGCAGAGGATGAGCGGCAGCTTCTGAAAATAGGCGAGCGCGATCTCGAGGTCTTTCCGCTGCTCCTCCCCGCCGAGCAGGCCCAGATAGGCGCAGTGGCTGTGGTACGCACCGCCCGCAATAATGCCGAGGCAGCTCAGGAGAAAGGCGGCGAAAGCGAGCGTATGGAAGGCCTCCTCCGTGATCAGCACGATGTGGTAAAAGCCGACGCAGTACAAAAACGCGGCGACGGGCCCGATCCAGCCGCCCAGCATCACCCGTTTTCTCGGCAGCTTTTTCATGATGTCGATGATCGGATCAAGGCTGCCGTTCTGTTCAAAATCGTTTTTGTCGTAGTACAGGGTCATGTCCCCGCAGAACATCAGCGCCGCCCCGAGAAGGCCGACGATCAGCGCCGCATTCAGCATATCCGTTCACTCCTTTTCGGGACCGCAGCCGCCCCGCTCGTTCAGCTCGGTCTCGACTCTGTTCAGCGTATCGAAAAAGCGCTTCGTCGCAATCATCGGGCCGCAGCAGGGACAGCCGAGCATGTTCCACCAGAACATGTGCCGCCACGACGTATACGGGCCCTCCGTTCCGAGCTCGATCGCCTTTGCCTTCAGCTCCTCGGCAATCCTCGCCATCCAGACAAGGGTGTAGATAAACAGGGTCGGGATCCCCAGAAGATAGGCCTTCCAATAGGACTGCACCCTGTGCCCCAGGATCTCCTCCAGCTCGTCCTGCAGCCCGCCGAGGGGCATATACAGCAGGAAGAAGAGCCCGGCCGTAAAGAAGTCGATAAAGCCGAGCAGAAAGCCGGGCCGTTTTGTGTGCTTGTACTTCATTCTTTCTCGCTCCGATCGAAAAAGCTTCGTCTCCCTTTGGGAAGCTCCCCGTTCCGTTCTTTCAGCGGGTACAGCTTGATCCGCTCAAGGCTGCTGCGGTATTTGCGGAGGTCCGGGGTCTTGAAGGGCTCGCCGTGGCCGGGGAAGGGCACGGCGGGCGCTTTTTGCAGGATCGCGTCCCGGGACTGCTTATACTGCTCCGGGTTTTCGATCCAGATGATCGTCCGCCGCCGGCCGGGAAAGCCGTTCATGGCCGCGTCGCCGCAGAAGAGCTTGTCGCCCGCGAGCAGAGAGATGTGATCCGCCGTCTACCTGGACCCCCGCTCCTGTTCCTTCTCGGGATGACGCGCCCGAATCAGCAGCAGCGTCCTGTACTCTCGCTGATTCCACGCAAGCTCCCCGATCGTGTTCAGCATCGTGCGGTTTTTGGCGATTGCTTCGTCGAGCGTGTAGGTTCCGGACCGCAGCCCGCGTTTTTTCTCGTTTTCGGAATAGTCTGTGTCGCTGCGTTCATCAGTGACGCCGCAGACGTATAAGCGGCTGAACTGGTGCCATATCCGATCCTCGTTGAAGCTCTTCCGTTTTTCTTCGATATAGCCGAACGGACGCACCGTTTCGGGGATGACCGTGCAGCCCGTTTCCTCGCGCACCTCGCGAACAAGCGTCTCCAGATCGCTTTCCCCTTCTTCCTGCCCGCCGCCGGGCAGCTTCACCTCATGCTTGTCGTCCTCAAGGAGCAGCAGCTTTCCGTCCGCAAAAATGATGCCGCGAACCGCCGTTCTCACGATCTCCGGCATATCGTCGGTGTAGTTTTCGCCGTCCAGAAAAAGCAATCGTTCCATCGTGTACTCCTGTTCTCCGAATATCCGAGGACCGCCGGAGAGAAATCCCGGTCGGTCTTACAGCTTCATCACGGCGGAGATCTCGTCGTCCGCTTCATAATACCCCGGCCCGTTGAGCTCCGTAAAGCCGAAAGAGAAATAGAGGTTTTTCGCCGTTTCGTTCGTCGGAGCATAGGACAGCACGCAGTATCCCGCCGCGCCGCACGGGAAGCTCCGTATGAAATCCACCGCCTGTTTCAGGGCTTCTCTCCCATACCCGCGGCCCTGAAAGCGTTTATCGATCATGAAACGCCAGATGTAGTAATAGTTCTTGTCCTTATAAAAGCGATAGTCGTCGCTGTTGATCCACGCGTCTCTTTCGTAGCCGGTCCAGTCGTTGTCGTATCTGATCATGATGAAGCCAACCGGGGTTTTCCCGTTGTAAATGCCGAAGGGAAAGACCGGTTTTCCCTCCGCCAGATGCAGATACGCGTCGATCAGGCTCCAATTGTTGCTTGCGACGAAATTCCGCTGCTCCCCGGAAACGCGGAGCTTTACGATGGCCTCGACATTATCGTCCGTCACTTTTTCCAGATGGATCTTCGGTTTTCTCATGAAAACTCCTCCGCTGATCTCAGCTTGACGTGATCCCGGCAAGCGGGGATCTGTTCCCGCATTTTTATTTTTTCTCCGTTATTTCGCCGTACAGTTCCGGGCGGCGGTTTTTCATCCCCCAGACTTCACGGCGGCGATACGCCCGCAGGCTTTCCCTTTCTCGCGGAAAGCTGTAGCCGCAGCTCCACATTTCCGGGAAAAGCGCAATGTCCGCGCCCTTTTCTTTCGCCTGAAGGCAGGCCTTGATCCCCTTCTCCAGATTTTCTTCCAGGCTCCCCGCCGGAAGGAGCTGCAAAAATGCGATCGAAAGCTTCATATCGTTCTCCGTATCACCGTCGATGCTCCTAAAATTCCGAGCAGTTGGGGCAGCGCCTCACCAAATCCCGGGTTGTCGCTGCCCTGAACGGGAAGCTACCGCTCCGGCCCGACGCCGATCGTTTCCAGCCAGGCATCGGCTTCAGCCCGGGTATGGAAAATCAGGGCCCGCTTTTCCGGGTATTGCTCCAGCAGGGACAGCAGCTTGGGCCGATTGTCCTGCCGGTAGCTGTAGACGAGGTCCACCAGCTCCCGCTCCAGTCTCTGCTCCACCCAAGGGATGTCCGAGCGCTTCTGTCCCACCCGCTGACGGAGTCCCGCCATACAGGTTTCCTCGTCGTAGTCCAGAAAGATCAGCGTATTACAGGCCCGGAGCCGAACTTCATAGGTCCGGCTGTAGTCGCCTTCGATGATCCAACGCTCTCCCGCTGTCAGCTCCGCCAGGATTCTGTCGAAGTCCTCCCGGGGGATATGGCTCTCGTCCGGCCGCCACCAGATCATATCCAGGTGGAACAGGGGCAGCCCCGTGCGATCCGCCAGCTTGCGGGAAAGCGTACTCTTTCCGCTGCCGCAGCAGCCGGTGATCATGATCTTCGTTCCGATGCCGTCCGTTTTCATCGCTTTCCTCTCTTCGTCCTCGCACAGTCAAACTGCAATCCGTCGCTGCCCTGCAAACCGCAATTTGCAAATCTCTTAAACAGAGTATCCCAAATGAATGTCAAAAGGTGCGATCAGCAGTTTTTGCAAATCTTTATTGTAGTTATCGAAAAAGAATTTTATGGCCTTGCCATAGTTTTCTTTTGTATCAAACTCCCAGAATGAGCAGTACTTTACGCACTTTACGATCCTGGTCAACTCTCTCGGAGGCTCGCCAAGCTCGATCCCGTCTATGGTATAAAACCTCTTGAAATACTTAAGAGACAGGCAGCCTTCGCATTTGAGCTGATTTGCGGACATTTCCTCGATCTTTGCTTCAAATTG
>JAILOS010000003.1 GCA_024690695.1 Oscillospiraceae bacterium | reverse complement strand
GTCGCGATCGGCCGCGCGATCGTGCGGGCCCCGAAGGTGATGCTGATGGACGAGCCGCTGTCGAACCTCGACGCGAAGCTGCGCAACGAGATGCGCGCGGAGATCATCAAGCTGCGCGAGCGCATCGACACCACGTTTATCTACGTCACCCACGACCAGACCGAGGCCATGACGCTGGGGGACCGGATCGTGATCATGCGCGACGGCTACATCCAGCAGATCGGCACGCCGCAGGAGGTGTTCAACCATCCGGCGAACCTGTTTGTCGCGGGCTTCATCGGCATGCCCGTCATGAACTTCTTCGACGCGCAGCTCATTCGTGAGGGCGACAAGTTCTTTGTGGATCTGGCCGGCTACAAGGTCGAGCTGGACGCGGAGAAGGAAGAGCGCCTGCAGAAGAACGACGTGCAGAGCCAGCCGGTGACGCTGGGCGTCCGCCCCGAGCACACCGACCTGGTGCAGGACGGCGTGGAGGCGAAGGTCGACGTCAGCGAGATGATGGGATCGAGCGTGCACCTGCACCTGAGCGCGGTGGGCCGCGACGTGATCGTGATCGTCCCGACCGTCGGGCTGAAGGAGAGCTTCCGCATGGGCGACACCGTCCGCTTCGGCTTCGACGGCGGCGTGGTCCACGTTTTCTCGAAGGAAACGGACAGAAACCTCGAATTCTGAGCCGGTACCGGCAAGCGTTCTCAACAGTGTACTATATGGATCGCGGTTTGCATGGCGTCATGCGCACCGCGATCCTTTTTTTGCCGAGACGGAGAAGAAATTCCCGTTTTTTGCTGTTCCTCTTTCGCTTTTCGTGCTATACTGGGGCCGATACGAGCCCCCGGAGGGGGAAAAAGGAGGCGTCTTGATGAAAATCGCCGTGGTGACCGGCGCGTCCGCCGGGATCGGCCGCGAGTTCGTGCTCGCGCTGGACCGGCAGGAGAGCTTTGACGAGATCTGGGTCGTCGCCCGGAGAAAAGAGCGGCTGGAGGAGCTGCGCGCCGAATGCCGGAATCCGGTCCGGCCCGTCGCGTTGGATCTGTCCGATCTTGACAGCGTGGAGGAATACCGCGCGCTGCTGGAGCGGGAGAAGCCGCACGTCCATATTCTGGTCAACGCCGCGGGCTGCGGCGTGTTCGGCCTGTTTGCGGAGAAGGAGCTGCAAAAGCAGCTCGACAGCGCGAAGCTCAACGCCCTCGCGCTGACGGCGATGTGTCACGCGAGCCTGCCCTACATGGAAAAGGGCGACAGCATCGTCAACATGGGCTCGAACTCCGCCTGGCAGCCGGTTCCGGTGCAGGCCGTGTACGGAGCGAGCAAGAGCTACGTCCTCAGCTTTTCCCGGGCCCTGTGGCGCGAGCTGCGGCCGCGCGGGATCCACGTGATGTGCGTCTGCCCCGGCTGGATCAAAACGGAGTTCCAGCAGCACGCGCAGCACGACGCGTATATCCGCTACGTCGACCGCTGGTATGGCCCGGAGGAGGTCGCCGCGCAGGCGCTGCGGGATCTCAAGAAGAAAAAGCTCGTCTCGATCCTCGGCCATCCGGTCCGCCGGCAGGTGCGGCTGGTGAAATTCCTGCCGGTGCGGCTGGTCATGGACATCTGGTGCAGACAGCAGGGGATCGAATGAGGAGCGGGGAGGAGAGACGGACGTGAACGACAGAAAACCGCACGACGCCGTGCCGGAGGACTACCGGCGCTCGGTCGCTTTTCCGATCGGGGAGGCGAACACGGCGCTGGCCGGACATTTCACCGGACGCAGCTATATCGGCTCCGTCGCGGAGGAGCCGCTGCGCATCCACAACGTCACCTTCGAGCCGGGCTGCCGCAACCACTGGCACGTCCACCGGGCGAAGAGCGGCGGCGGGCAGGTGCTGCTGTGCGTCGGCGGCCGCGGCTTTTACCAGGCCCGGGGCGAAGAGCCGGTGGAGCTCGTGCCGGGGAAGGCCGTCGTCGTGCCGCCGAATACGGAGCACTGGCACGGCGCCGCGCCGGACAGCTGGTTTTCGCATCTGGCGATCGCCGTGGACGGCGAGGATGCGGCCCACGACTGGCTGGGGCCGGTGACGGAGGAGGAGTACGCGAAAGCGGCGAAGGGAGCGGAGAAAACGTGAGCGAGCAATCCTATATCGCGCGCACCAGCGGCCTGAAGACGAAGGACTACGTCGGCTACGCGATGATCGACGCGGCCGGCTGCCTGGTTTTCAGCCTGGTGACGACGCTGCTGCAAAAATTCTACACGGATATTTTTCATCTGAGCCCGCTGTTCATCATGCTGATGTTCATCGGCGCCCGGATCTGGGACGGCGTCAACGACCCGATCATGGGCCGCATCTGCGACACGACGCGGCCGGCGCGCTCCGGGCGCTACCGCCCCTGGATCCTCTACGCGGCGCTGCCGCTGGCGCTGTCGGCGGTGCTGATGTTCCTGAAATTCCCCGGCGTCGGCGAGGAAGGGCGCAGCCTCGCCACCTGCGTGTACGCCACGGCGACCTACGTGTTCTTCGGCATGGCCTACACCGTGCTGCAGATCCCCTACGGCTCGCTGGCCTCGGTCGTCACGACCGACGCGCACGAGCGCAGCCGCCTGTCCGTCTGGCGCTCGATCGGCGCGGCGCTGGGCTCGATTCCGGTGCTGCTGATCGCGAGCTTCGCCTATGAAAAGCGCCTGGACGAAAACGGCGCCGTCGTGCTCGGCGAGAACGGCAAGGCGATCACCGACATGCAGTACGCCCCGGTGATCCGCGGCGTGATCGTCATGGCGGCCGTGTCGCTCGTCATGCTGCTCGTCGCCTACACGCTCAACCGCGAGCGCGTCGTCACGCGGCCGCGGCAGCCGGAAAAGGGCGCGGCGCTCAAGGCCGTGCGGCTGCTGTTCAAAAACCGCGCCTTCGTCTCCGTGAGCCTCGTTTCAATGCTGCTGCTGTCGGGACAGATGTTCACGCAGAGCTTCTATACCTACCTCTTCGACGACTACTTCCACGCCAACTGGATGAATCTGGCCGCGCAGGCCTGCACCTATTCGCCGATGCTGGTGATGATGTTCATCCTGCCGGGGATGGCGCGGAGCATCGGCAAGAAGGAGGTCTGCTCCGTCGGCGTCGCGGCCGCGGCCGCCGCCAATCTCGCGCTGTTTTTCCTGCGCGGGATGGAGCCGGATACGCTGAAGTGGGTCTTCCTCGCGCTCTGCTTTGTCAGCGGCTGCGGGCTGACCACGCTGGTCATGCAGCTCTGGGCCATGGTCGCCGACGCGATCGACGAGATCGAGGTCAAAACCGGCAGCCGGGACGACGGCACAGCCTATTCCGTGTTCAACTTTTTCCGCAAGCTCGGGCAGGTGCTCTCGGCGGTCTGCGTCAACGGCGCGCTGCTGGGCATGCACTACAAGGTTGAAAAGGGCGCGGTGCAGACGCTGGAGAACCTGCGCAGGATGTACAACCTCGCGACGCTGATCCCGGCGGTGCTCTTCGGCCTGATGGCGCTGATGCTTTTCGCGTACTACCCGCTCTCCCGCCCCCGGGTGGCCGAGCTCCAGGAGGAAAAGGAACAGAAGCTGAAGGAATCCTACGAAAACAGGCAGATTGATATCTGACCGGCCTTCCGATCGCGGACAGAGCCGCTGCGGCCGGGGAAAAAGAACGAAGAGAGAGGGCGGGGAGCCCCCTCTCTTCGTTTCATCGCACAAAAAACAGGAACTCTTAGGGCGTGCAAGTTAGGGATACGGCAGCCTGAAAAAGGATCTTTTCCTGCCAGACTTCGTTGAAAATGCTCGAAATACATTTCCAGTATTTCTGCGCTTTTCGCCTCGCCTGACAGAAAAATCTCTCTATTTCAGGTGC
>JAILOS010000057.1 GCA_024690695.1 Oscillospiraceae bacterium | reverse complement strand
ATCAGGCCGCTCTTGCGCACCGCGGTGAGGCGGCGGGCCAGCGCGTGCGCGAGTGAGATCGGCAGGGGCATGAGCTCCGGCGTCTCGCGGCAGGCGTAGCCGAACATCATGCCCTGGTCGCCCGCGCCGTTCTGCAGCTCGTCGGTCTCGCCGCTGCGGCTCTCCAGCGCCCGGTCGACGCCCATCGCGATGTCGCCGGACTGCTCGTCGATATTCGTGATGATGCCGCAGGTGTCGCAGTCAAAGCCGTATTTGGCACGGTCGTAGCCGATGTCGCGGATGACCTCGCGGGTGATGCGCGGGATGTCCACGTAGCACTCCGTGCTGATCTCGCCCATGATGTGCACGAGGCCGGTGGAGACCGTCGTCTCGCAGGCGACGCGGCCCATCGGGTCCTGCGCGAGGATCGCGTCGAGGATCGCGTCGGAGATCTGGTCGCAGATCTTGTCGGGATGACCTTCCGTCACCGATTCGGACGTAAACAGAAAATGGCTCATATAGCGTTTCTCCTTTCGTATGGCCAAACCTTTCAGGAGCGCAGAGGCAAGTCCCCGGGGCTGCGGGCGCAAAAAAGCGCCCCGCCGAAAAGACGGGGCGCAGCACGGACGCTTTCAAGCCTCATCTTTCGTTTCACCGCCGGATTTGGCACCTTATGCTCTCGCACAGGTTGCCGGGCTTCACAGGGCCGTTCCCTCCACCGCTCTTGATAAGGTGTTCAGTTGTAAACGACATTATAGCAGCATTTTCGCCGCTGTCAAGCGTTTTCTCACAGCAGAAAATGCGCCAGGATCGGAATCGTCAGCATAGACAGCATCGTGTCGAGCAAAATACATTTGGCGCAGTACTCGGCGTCCTTGCCGTACTGCACGGCGAGGATGCTGACGACGACGCCGCTCGGGCAGGCGCTGAGGATCAGCATCGCCTGACGCTGGACCGGATCGCAGGGCAGCACGAGAAACAGCAGCCAGGCCAGCAGCGGCATCACCAGCAGCCGCACGAGGGAAACCAGATAATGCGTCTTCTCGCTGAAGGCGTCTTTCAGCCGGACGCGCCCCATCGAAGCGCCGATCACGACCATCGACATCGGCATCGTCGCGCCGGAGAGCTTGCCGATCAGATCCTTGAGGATCCCCGGCACCGGGATGCGCAGGATGAAGATCACCACCGCAAGCACTGTGCAGATCAGCAGCGGCGAGACGATTTCCTTCAGCCGCAGGCCGCCCTGACCGCCCTTGATGCGCCAGACGCCGTAGGTGAAGAGGAGGAGGTTGAAGAAGACGTTGCCGAGCGCGATATAGAACACGCCCTGCTCGCCGATCAGCACCTCCGCCACCGGCACGCCGATGAACATCGGGTTCATCACGGCGATCAGCATCTCAAACAGCGGCTTCTTCTCTCCGCCGATCGGCAGCACCCGCGTCAGCGAGAAGGCGACGACGTAGCTCAGCAGCAGCGTCAGCAGGCAGACGAGCAGCGCGTAGGCCAGCTCCGCCCCGCCCATCTGCGGCGGGTTGGAGATGACGGAGTTGAGCACCGTGGCCGACGTGAAGACGTTGAGCGTCAGGGCGCTTGCGGCCCGGGTGAAGTCGCGGCTGAAGGTGCCGCGGCGCGCGCCGGCGTAGCCCACCAGCATCAGCGCAATGAAAATCAGCAGTTTTTCGATCAGTACGTTCATAAGCTAAATATTCAGCAGCAGCTTTGCCACGTAGATATAGATCAGCAGGCTGACGGCGTCCGTCAGCGTGGAGATCAGCGGATTGGCCATGACCGCCGGATCGAGCCCGATCTTCTCGGCGCCGATCGGCAGCAGGCTGCCGACGAGCTTGGCGAACATGACGATGAACACGATGGACAGGCTGACCGTCGCGGCGATCAGCGGCTTGACCGAGGGATTGCCGAGGATCAGCATATCCAGCAGCAGCATCTTGCCGAAGTTGACGAGCGCCAGCGTGAGGCCGCAGAGAACGGCGACGCGCCATTCCTTCCAGATCACGCGCAGTGCGTCCTTCGGCTCGATGTCCCCCAGCGACAGGCTGCGGATCACGGCCGTGGCCGACTGGGCGCCGGAGTTGCCGCCGGTTCCCATCAGCATCGGGATGAAGGCCACCAGCCCCGGCACCACCGCCAGCATCCCCTCGAAGGAGGTCAGGATCATGCTGGTAAAGGTGGCCGAGAGCATCAGGAACATCAGCCAGGGGATGCGGTTTTTATAGATTTCGAAGGGCTTCGTCCTTGAATACGGCGCGTCGGAGGGGAGCATACCGGCCATCTTTTCGATGTCCTCGGTGGCCTCCTTCTCCATGACGTCCATGACGTCGTCAACGGTGACGATGCCGACGAGCCGCCCTTCCAGATCCACGACCGGCATGGCCATCAGGTCGTAGTCGGCGAATTTGGCCGAGACGCTCTCCTGATCCTCCGTCGTGGAGGCGAAAATCACGTTGCGGTCCATCAGCTCCTCGATCACGGTGTCCGGGTCGGCCAGCAGCAGATCCTTGACCGTGACCACGCCCTCGAGCTTCCGATGGGCCGATGTGACGAAGCAGATATAGATCGTCTCCTTGTCCTCGCCGATGCGGCGGATGCGGGCGAAGGACTCCTTGACGCTCATGTATTTTTTCAGATCCACGAATTCCGCGGTCATGATGCTGCCGGCGGAATGCTCGGGATAATGGAGATACTGGTTGATCAGCGCGCGCGTCTGCGGCGTCGCGGCGCGCATGACGCGCTTGACCACGTTGGCGGGCAGCTCCTCCATCATGTCCACCGCGTCGTCCAGATACAGCTCCTCGATGATCCCGGACAGCTCGCTGTCGGTGATGGAGTTGATGATCCGCTCCTGCTCGGGCGGCTCGAAGTTGGCGAAGACCACCGCGGCCGTCTCCTTGGAGAGCAGGCGGAACACCATCGGCATGCGGTTGTCCTCGATCTCGGAGAGGAACTCCGCCACGTCGAATTCGTTGAGCTCCTCCATGCGGGCCTTCAGCCGCTTCATGTCCCTGTCGTTGAGCAGCTGCATCAGCTCGTCGCTTCGCTTCTCCTGCAGCGATTCATAGTCCAGGCTCTGGGCCTCGTCCAAGGGTCCTCGCCTCCTTTATCGGTGTGGCGGGCTCTCAGAGCCCGAGGTACGCCTCCTGCTCGCGGCTGAGCGAGTCGATCTCCACGCCCATCGCGCGCAGCTTGCGGCGGGCCACCGCGTCGTCGAGCTCGCGCGGGAACGCCAGCGTGCCGGGCTTCAGCTCGCCGCGGCGCCGCGCGAGATATTCCGCGCCGAGCGCCTGCACCGCGAAGCTCATGTCCATGATCTCCGCCGGATGCCCGTCGGCCGCGGCGAGGTTTACGAGACGGCCCTCGGCGATCGTGAAGAGCGTCTTTCCGTTCGGCAGCACGAAGCCCTGGATATTGTGGCGCGCCTCGTATTTCTCGACGGCCATCGCCTCCAGCCCCGCCATATCGACCTCGACGTCGAAATGCCCGGCGTTCGTGAGGATCGCGCCGTCCTTCATCGTTTCGAAATGCTCCGCGGTGATAACGCCCGAGCAGCCGGTGACGGTGATGAAGATGTCGCCGACGCGGGCGGCCTCCTTCATCGGCATGACCTCGTAGCCGTCCATGACCGCCTCCAGCGCGCGGACCGCGTCCGTCTCCGTGACGACGACCTTGGCCCCGAGCCCCTTGGCGCGCAGCGCGACGCCCTTGCCGCACCAGCCGTAGCCGGAGACGACGACGCTCTTGCCGGCGACGATCAGGTTCGTCGTGCGCATGATGCCGTCCCAGACGCTTTGGCCCGTGCCGTAGCGGTTGTCGAACATGTGCTTGCAGTCGGCGTCGTTGACGAGCACCATCGGGAAGCGGAGCTCGCTGGCGCGCTCCATCGCCTTCAGACGGTGGATGCCGGTGGTCGTCTCCTCGCAGCCGCCGATGACCCCGGGGATCAGCCCGGCGAAGCGGGTGTGCATCAGGTGCACGAGATCGCCGCCGTCGTCGATGATGATGTTCGGGCCGACCTCCAGCACCGAGCAGAGGCAGCGCTCGTACTCCTCCATCGTGCAGCCGTGGCGCGCAAAGACCTCCATGCCGCCCGCGGCGAGCGCGGCGGCCACGTCGTCCTGCGTGGACAGCGGGTTCGAGCCTGTGACGAACATCTGTGCGCCGCCCATCTCCAGCACGCGGCAGAGATAGGCCGTTTTGGCCTCCAGATGTACGGAAAGCGCGACCTTCAGGCCCTCGAAGGGTCTGGTGCGTTTGAAATCCTCGCCGATCCCGCGCAGCACGGGCATGTTTCTTTCCACCCAGCGGATCTTCATCTCGCCGGCGGGGGCGAGCGCGACGTCTCTGATCAAGCTCATTGTACGGCCTCCTGTCGATCGGTTTATATCAGACAGTTTATTTTACCATGCCGCCGCCGTTTCCGCAAGGCTCAAATCGGCCGCCGGCACGGAAAAAAACTTGCTTTTTACCGCTGGAAAAGTTATACTGTAAAATTGAAATTGTGTCCATTTTTCAGGACGGAAAAACGAGGCTGTCATAACCATGACCAAGAAAAAGAGAAGCGGCCTGTGGGGTGCGATCAAGGTTCTCTTCGGCTTTATCGGGCTGAACCTACTGCTGGCCGTCATCCTGCTGCTCGGGCTGATCTGGGTGATGGAGAAGGGTCCCTCCCCCACCGCTACGGCCGCCTTCTGCCGCAGCGTCAGAGAGACCAGCGCCATCAAATGGGTCGCCGATATTTTCCTGAGCGACGAGGAGCTCGCCGCCATCGGCAGCGTCGACCCGACGCTGGCCGAGGAACAGGACCGCGTCGACACGACGCTGATCCGGGTTCCGGAGCCCGATTCGGAGGAGAGCGAGGAAACGCTGCCGCTGGAGCTGATCGACATCCACAGCGGCAACATCAAGGGCAAGCTGCTGATCGTCCACGACCCGAAGCGCGTGATCGTCGGCACCTCGGACAATCTCGGCAAGCAGGGCGGCATGCAGCTGACGGAGCTTGTGGCCAAATACGACGGCGTCGCCGGCATCAACGGCGGCGGCTTCAACGACGAGAACGGCCGCGGCAACGGCGGCATCCCGCAGGGCATGGTCATCACCGACGGCGAGGTCGTTTTCGGCGATCCGAACCGCCGTCACAATCTGATCGGCCTGACGGGCGACGGCATCCTGGTCATCGACAAGATGACCGGGCAGGAGGCGCTCGACGCCGGGCTGCGCTGGGCCGTCACCTTCGACATGGACGGCGCGATCAGCGGCGCGCTGATCATCAACGGAACCATCCAGACGCAGAACCTCGCCAGCGGCGTCAACCCCCGCACGGCCATCGGGCAGCGGGCCGAGGACGGCGCGCTGCTGCTGCTCGTGCTCGACGGCCGGCAGATCGACACGCTCGGCGCCACGCTCCAGGACGTGTGCGACGTGATGCTGGAATACGGAGCCACGAACGTCGGCAATCTCGACGGCGGCTCCTCCTCCGTCATCGTCTACGACGGCGAGATCATCAACAACTGCGCCTCCATCACCGGTCCGCGCTATATCCCGACCGGCTTCATCGTACTGAAGGAGGGCCGTCATGGTTAACGCCCGCAAAAAGAAGCGCGTCGCTCCCCTGCTGGCGCTGGTCTACTCGGCGCTCGTGCTGCTTGTCGGCGCGCTGGGACTGAAATATCTCTACCACTATCTTGACGCCTACGAGCGCAGTCTGCCTCAGCACGTGATCGACGATTTCGTGAACGGTCTGCGCGAGGAGACCTGGCTGCGCGAGATCCGGGAGGCCTCCCCGCTCGCCTCCAACGGCTTCGACAGCCCGGAGGCCAAATTCACGGCCTATTACGACGAGAACTGGCGCGGCAAGCCCCTGGGCTGCTATAAATCGTCCGCCCTCTCCACCGAGGACAACCCCGTCTATATCGTCACGGTCGGCTCGAACCGGCTTTACCGCGTCGTACTGGAGAAGGCCGAGAGCGCCGGCTACGGCTTTTCTTACTGGCGCATCCGCAGCAAGGAGCTGCTGTTTTACGATTCCTTTCCCGGCTTCGAGACCTATTCGATCACGATCGAGGTCCCCAAAAACGACTGCGTTTACGTCAACGGCAAGCTGCTCGGCCCTTCGTTCGTCACCGACAGGGAGTTCCTCTACACCGGTCTGAAAACGGAGCAGTCTCAGTTCATTTCGCCGCCGACCTTCGTGCGCTACCGGGTCGAGGGTCTGTACGAGCCCGTCTCCGTGGCCGACTCCTACGGCCCGCTGGTCGGCCAGGGCGAGGACGGGACGCTGTACCGTTATAACACCAATCCCGATCTTCAAAAGGAGATGGAGGGGACGGCGCGCACCTTCTTTGAGAGCTATCTGCGCTACGCCTCCGGCCACAAGCGCGAATACTACCCGCTGCTGAGTCTCGCGCTGCGCGGCAGCGACGTGTATACCTACGTCAAAACCTCCAGCGACGCGATGTACTGGTCGCGCGAGATGACCGTGGATATGGAATATATGGATTTCACGCGTTTTATCGCCTGGGGCCCCGACGCCTTTACCTGCACCGTCAGCTACCGGGCCCGGCTCACCGCCGAGGGGCAGCCCGAATCCGTGTCCGAAAACACCTACGACCTCGCTTTCGTCCGCGCCGCGGACGACGCCTGGTACTGCGTCTCTCTGAGTCTTATCGAAGCCTGACAGGAGAACGAGATCATGTCTGTTCGATGCCCGAAATGCGGCGGGACCGCGGAGCGCGCGGGCGGGGTCTGTCCCGCCTGCGGAGCCGCTCTGCCGCCTCCCGCGAAAAAAAAGAAAAAGAAAAGGATCAACCGGTTCGTGCGCTCTCTGCTGGCTGTCTGGCGCACGCTGGTCGTTCTGCTGCTCAGCGCCGCCGCGTTCGCGCTTGCTCTCGCCGGCGCCTGCCTCGTGCTGACCCGCGGCCCCTCCGAGGACGCCAGAAACCTTTTCGTTCAATCCGCCGATGAGACGAGCGCGCTGAAATTTCTCCCCCGCTGGTTCCTCCCCGAGGAAACCGTGGAGGCGATCCTGCACCCGGTCCGCGGCGGCGACGGCGCCGCCCCGGGCTTCAAGGAGATCGGCTACGAGCCGGCGGAGGGCGAGACCGAAGCCCCGCCGCTCGTCGTGATCACCGAGGAGTCCGTCACCGACGAGCTGGAGATCATCGACATCCGCAAGGCCACCTTCAAGGGAAAAATGCTGATCATCCACGATCCCTCGCGCGTGGTCGTCGGCACGCTCGACCGCTACGGCGGCTCCGGCATGTATCTCACCGAGTTCATGGACAAATACGACGCCATCGCCGGCACGAACGCCGGCGGCTTCGACGATCCCGGCGGCAACGGCAGCGGCGGCATCCCCGACGGGATCGTCATGGAAAACGGCGCCATCAAATACGGCTCCCGCACGAGCTGGTACCGCAATCTGATCGGCTTTGACGCCGACCATATCCTCCACGTCGGCAGCATGACGGGTCAGGACGCGCTCGATCTGGGGATCGTCAACGCGGTCAGCTTCTCGCCCGGCCCGGTGTTGATCCAGGACGGCGTCAAGCTCACGGATCTGGGCGGCGGCGTCAATCCGCGCACCTGCATCGGCCAGCGGGAGGACGGCGCGGTGCTTCTCGCCGTGCTAGAGGGCCGCCATCCCGACAGTCTGGGCGCGACCTACGACGATCTGGCGGATCTGATGGAGGAATACGGCGCCGTCAACGCCGCCAACCTCGACGGCGGCTCGTCTTCGGCCATGATGTACGACGGCGAGCAGATCACCAAGGGCTCGAACCTGATCGGCTCGCGCCGGATGGCCACGGCCATCCTCGTTCTTCGGGAAGGAGGCGGCTCATGAGCGCTTATACCCGGAGCAGAAAACGTTTCCTTCAGGGGCTCGGCGTCTATCTGAGCATCCTGTTTTTCCTCTTCGGCGTCGCGCTGATCCTTCTCTGGGTCTTTTTGGCCAATCATCAGCGGGACGTGGACGAAGAGGCCCTCCGACAGGCCGAGGCGGAAGAGCGCCTTGCGCAGGAGCAGGCCGAGCTGCGCGCTCCGCAGCTGGCTTTTGAGCGCTTCCTGGACTCCTCGAGCGCTGAGGACTGGGCCGAACGCTGGTTCCAGGTCAACCCGGCCAGTCTGGACGACCCGGAGCGCGTCGAGGCGCTGATGGAGGAGCTGTTCAAGGGCGAGGACTTCCGCTGCTGGAAGGCTCCGGAATACAGCGACGAAGCGCCCGCGTATATCCTGAAAAACAACGGGCGCGAGCTGGCTCTCGTCACGCTCTCCGGCTCGGGCGCCGCCTGGCACGTCTCGGAGATCGAGATGCGCATCATCGCCGAGGAGGAGGCCTCGCTGAAGGTGCCCTCCGATTGTACGGTCAGCTGCAACGGCCACCCGCTCGACAGCTTTTACTGCGTGACGGAGGATGCGCCCTTCGAGATGGAGGAGTATGAAGACGACCTTCTCTCCCCGCTCCGCTACAGCACCTACACGGTCACCGACCAGCTCTTCCCGCCGGTGCTGGAGGCGGCGCCGCCCGCCTCGCGCACGGTCATCCCCGCCGAGGACGGCACCTACGCTTACGTGCTGCCGGCGGACAAGGCCGCTCCCTATCAGCAGCAGGCGGAGCGTTTCGTACACACGCTGGTATACTATATCATGCTCGGCTCGAACAACACCGACGCCCATATGCGCTCCGTGCTGAATCTCGTCCCGTACGGCTCTCAGGCTTACGAGCTGGTGCTCGGCACGTATCAGGGCGTGATCTGGGATACGCCCTACTACAACGCCGTTTTCAGCGAAAAGGCCGGCGACGCGGTGATCCGCGCCGACAACTGCTTCACGATCGACGTCGCCTATCACGCCGAGGGCAGCGCCGGCGGCTATTCCAACGCGGCCGACGGCGTGTACCGGCTGTTCTTCATCGACTACGGCGGCGGATACGCCATTTACGGACTTCAATACGGTCAATAAAGGAGATCGCCATGAATATTCTCTGTGATTACTGCGGGCAGAAATTTGACTCTGTCAACAGCGTCTGTCCGCACTGCGGCGCGCCCTCGGACGGGCTGATCCGCGACAGCAGCTTCAAGCCGCGCACGATCGAGGAGCTGAAGAACTTCTGCGCCTCCCACCACATGCCGCTGGAGAAGATGCGCTTTTTCATCGGCGAGGACTACAAATATCCGCGCGCCTTCGGCATCTATCAGGACGAGTGGGGCAACTTCGTCGTCTACAAGAACAAAGCCGACGGCACACGCGCGGTGCGCTATCAGGGCCGCAACCAGGAGTACGCCGTCAGCGAGATCTATGAGAAGCTCAAGAGTGAGATCCTCCTGCGCAAGCAGAAGCAGGGCGGCGTGAGCCGGTCGGTTCCGGAATCGGCGTCCCGTTCGTCCGGACTGTCCGGCAGTGCGATCAAACTCGGCTTTTTCGCCATCGTCGCCGCCATTCTGATCGCGGTTTCCGTTTTCAAAAGCAAGAACCCCAACCGCGGCTATTACCAGTACAATAACGATACCTACTACTATCAGAGCGGCGACTGGTACTATTACGACGACAGCCTGTACGACTGGATCCTTTACAATTCCGTCGATCAGGAACTGCGCGACAACTACGGCGACTATTTCGAGTCCTCCGACTACAGCAGCAGCTATGGCGCCAGCGATTTCAGCGATACCGACTATTATCAGGAATCCGACTCAAGCTCCGACTGGGACGACAGCGACTGGGACAGCGATTATGACAGCTGGGATTCCTCCGACACGGACTGGGGTTCCGACTGGTAAGACCATTCAGACAGAAAAAGGAGAACACACATGTGCGACTACATCATCGCCACCTCTTCCACTTCGGATCTCCCGAGAACCTTTCTCGACGCGCATAACATCCCCTTCATCTCCTATACCTACACCGTAGGCGACCGGCTGTGCGAGGACGACTGCCGCGAGGAGAGCCGTCAGGCCGTGTACGAGGGGATGCGCCGCGGCGACCGGCTGAAGACCTCGATGATCAACGAGTTCATCTACTACGATTTCTTCAAGGAGCTGCTGGATACCGGAAAGGACGTTGTTTTCCTCGACATGAGCCAAAAGATGTCCGTCTCCTTTGAAAACGCCAATAAAGCGGCCGACATGATTCGCGGGGATTACCCGGACCGCCGCCTGGTCGTCATGGACACCCGCTGCATCTCCGGCGGTCTCGGCCTGCTCGTTGAGCGCATGGTCGAGCTCAAGGAGAGCGGCGCGAGCTTCGACGAGGTCATCGCCTGGGGCGAGGCCAACAAGCTGAAAATCGCCCACCGCTTCACGGTGGACGATCTCAACTACCTCAAGGAGGGCGGGCGCGTCTCGAACAGCGCGGCGCTCGTGGGCTCGCTGCTGAGCATCAAACCCGTGCTCTATGTC
>JAILOS010000029.1 GCA_024690695.1 Oscillospiraceae bacterium | reverse complement strand
CACGGACGGCACGGTGAAGAACTTTGCGATGAACGACAAGTGCGCCGCGGGCACGGGCCGCTTCTTCGAGGCGATGGCGCGCAGCTTTGAGCTGAGCCTGCCGGAGTTTTCGAAGCTCTCACTGACGGCGAAGAACGTGATTCCGATCACGGCGCAGTGCACGGTGTTTGCGGAGTCCGAGGTCATCACGCTGGTCGGCGAAGGAAAGCCGACGGACGAGATCGCGGCGGGCATCGAGATGGCGGTTGCGAAGCGCTGCTTCGTGATGGCGAAGAAGGCCGGCGCGACGGACAGCATCACGCTGACGGGCGGCTGCGCGAAGAACGACGGTCTGAAGGAGGCCATCGAGCATGTGCTGAAGCTGAAGGTCATCAACCTGAAGACCGACCCGCAGCTGATGGGCGCTCTGGGCGCCGCCGAGTACGCCCGCCAGAAGGGCCTCGCCAAGAAATAAGCTCGCATTTCCCGCAAAAAACGCAGTAAAAAAACCAGACGGCTCACGATAAAGCCGTCTGGTTTTTTTCAGTTTTTCAGCCGTTCATCCTCGACAGGATATCCCAGTAGTTGCCGACGGCGTAATTGGCGCCCTCGTAGGTGCCGCTGATGATGGACATCGCGCGCTTCCAGGCCTTGCCCTCTTCCTTGTAGGGGGTCGGCTGGTAGTTGTTTACCGTGTTGGAGCCGGGCTCGCCGTGCACCGGGTCCAGCGTGCTGCTGATGGAGCAGGGAATGAAGTTGCTGCTGTCCAGAGTCACCTTGCCGTTCTGGCGGCAGAGGGTGATCTGGGCGATGCCGGTGTCGTAGGCGGCGGGGTCCTTGCCGACGCCGGGGTTCGTGTTGCCGCCGAAGACCCAGTTGCCCATCCCGTAGAAAATGATGCCGTCGCCGTAGAGCTCGGCAGGCTGGAGCCGGTGGGCGTGGGTGCAGTAGACGCTGCCGAAGCCCGCGTCGATCGCGTAGCGGCAGAGCTCCACCTGCACGTCCGTGGTCTCGTAGTTGCCCTCGGTGCCCATGTGCAGGCAGGCAATCGTGTATTCCGCGCCCTGCGCCTCCAGCGTCTTGACCGCCTGCGCGATCATTTCCCGGCTTTCGGCGACCTTCTTCTCCTGCGCGGCGGCGCTCAGCCGCGAAAAAGCGTTGCCGGTCAGGCCGTTGTACAGGCAGTAGAGCCCGATCTTCAACCCGCCGTCGGTCTGGTAGATGAAGCACTCGTTCTCGCCGGCCCAGCGGACGCCCACGGCGTCGAGCGCGGCCGTCGTGTCGTCATAGGCGGCCTGGCCGAAGTCCATCGTGTGGTTGTTGGCCAGCGTCACGAATTCCACGCTGCCCTTTGAGAGGATCTGCGCGTAATCGGCCTTGCCGAGGAAGGTGAACTGCTCGATCGAGGTGTACTTGTTGTCCGACAGGGAGCACTCGAGGTTTGCGATCGTGAGATAGTCGTCGTCCAGAAACTGCACGGTGTTGGCGAAGGGATAAGCCATGTCGTCGCCGACGGTGAGCTGGAAGCCGATGCCCCAGCCGACCCGGGCCGGCGCGGCGGACAGCGTGCAGTCGCCGATCATGGAGACGGTGAAGTACTCCGGCTCGCCCGAAGGCGCCTGCGTCGGCGCGGGCGACGGAGAAACCGAAGCCGTTTGGCCGGCGGGATCTTCGGCGCCGGAAGGCGCGCCGGTCTCGGCGGCTGCGCCGGGCGTCGCCGCCGGAAGGAGAGAGGGCGCTTCCGGGCCGAGACGGAAGAAAACGATCGCGCCGAGCGCGGAGATCAGAAAGATCAGCAAAACCGTTTTGATTGCTTTCATAAGAGCACCTGCTTTCAACAGAGTATCGGCCTCGTCAGCCTTTTTTCATCTGCAGCTCGCGCAGCGCCATCACGACGCTGATGCCCGCCGCGATCGCCAGCGCGATCGTCAGCGTCTGCGAGCCGTAGCTTTTCGCCGCGGCGATGTCGCCGTGCACGATGCTGCTCATTGTGTAGTAGAGCGCGCTGCCGGGGACGAGCGGGAGGATCGCCGGGACGACGAACAGCGTCGCCGGCGTTTTCAGCCGCCGCGCGAGCACCTCCGCGTAAATCACGGCGAAGGCGGCCGCCAGCAGACAGGAGAGAAACAGATGGCCGCGCCAGAGATCGGCCAGCAGATAGACGCCCCAGGTCAGCAGACCGCCGAGCGAGGAGGCGAAGATATAGCGCCTGCGCAGACCGAAGACCATCGTAAAGCCGAGCGTGGACACGAAGGCCGTCAGCAGCTGGATCCATGCTTCCTTCATCGTCGGCCCTCCTTACAGCAGGCTTTCCGTGATCAGCATCGCCAGCATGAAACCGCCGGCGAGGGATCCGGCCCAGATCAGCGTTTCGCACAGGCGCACGACGCCCGAGATCGTGTTGCCGACCAGCGTGTTGCGGATCGCGTTGGTCATCGTGAGGCCCGGGATCAGCAGCATGATGTCGCCGATCAGGATCTTGTCCATGTGCAGCGCGGGGATCAGGGAGCCGACCAGCCCGGCGGCGAGGCCGACCAGCAGCGAGACCATCAGGTTCGCCGCGGTCGTGTTGAGCTGCGTGCGGCCGATCCAGCGCTGCATCAGACAGATCATCGCGCCGAAGAAGGCCGCCGCCAGGCCGTCCCAGAGGCTGCCGCCGAAGAAGACGGCAAAGCCGCCGCCGCCGAGGATGCTGCCGACGAGCACCATGAAGAAGGGCTTGCGCCCGTGGGCCACCTTTGTCAGCCGCTCGCGCAGCTCGGACAGCGGCACCGGGCTGACGGAGCACTCGCGGCTGAGCGAATTGAGCTTCTCCAGCCGGTAGAAATCCGTGTTGCCGTTGGAATGGATGCGCCGCGTCGCGGTGATCGCCTCATTCCCCGGGAAATCCATCGTGATGCTGATCAGCGAGGGGATCACGAAAACGTCCGTCCGGACGGAGCCGTAGGAGCGGCCCATGCGTTCGAGCGTGTCTTCCACGCGGCTGATCTCCGCGCCGGAGTCGAGCAGCAGATCGCCCATTTCCAGCAGGCAGTCGAGAAACTGCTTTTGTTCCTGTCTTGTAAAATCCATAGCGAATCTCCGTTCGAGGGAGCTTTTCAAACAGCGGTATTCTATGGGCGGAGCGGCGAAAAGTCAAGCTCTTTCGCCGAAAACCGCGCAACAAAACTATTTTAGCACAGTTTCGCCCGGTTCTCAAGTGAAAACCGCGGCGATTGCAATTCTTCGGAGACCGTGTTATCATGAAGAAAACGCAGCTGGAGGATGAAAGCATGGAAGCCGAGCGGATTGCCGACTGGCCGCGGCGGGAGGCCTACGAGTTCTTTTCCCGCATCTCCGACCCCTTTTACGCGCTGACCTTTCGACAGGACGTGACGGAGCTCCTGCACTTTGCGAAGGAGCGGGGCCTGTCGTTTTACTACTCGATGATCTGGGTCTGCACGCGCGCGATCAACGCGGTGCCGGCGTTTCGCGCCGCGATCCGCGGCGGGGAACCGGTCCTGCTGCCGCGGCGCGAGCCGAGCTTTACGGATCTGAAGCCCGGCGCAGAGCAGTTTCACATTGTGACGATGCCGGCGGACGAGCCGCTGGAGGACTTCGTGCGGCACGCGGCCGGGAAAAGCCGCGCGCAGACCGGCTTTATCAACGAGGCGGAGGAGTCCGACGCGCTGATCTACTTCTCCTGCCTCCCCTGGGTCGAGCTGACGTCTCTGACGAACGAGCGCAATCGCGCCGATCCCGCCTTCGCCGACGACAGTATCCCGCGCATCGCCTGGGGCAAATACGTCTGGGAGAACGGCCGCGCCGTGCTGGGGCTGTCGATGGAGCTCAACCACCGGCTGATCGACGGGCTGCACGTCGGCCTCTTCGCCGAAGAGCTGAACCGGCAGATCCGGCGCCTGACGGAGGCATAAAAAAAGAAAAAGCCGCTCGTTTCAGATCGAGCGGCTTTTTCGTGCAGCGTCAAGTGCGGTTTAAGAGGCCGTTTTTGCCTTTCTCCGGGCGTAGAGCAGGAAAAACAGGATCAGGAACACCTCGCCGATCATCGTGATCAGGAAGTTCAGATCCTTGTTGCCGCTGGCGGGGCCGAGGGCTGCGAAGACGAACATCAGCAGACCGGCCAGCAGCAGCAGCGGCGTCTTCTGCTTGATCCAGACGGCGACGCCCGCCAGGATCACCGGGATGATCGTGCCGAAGGCCAGCAGATAGCTCACGCCTTTGGCCCAGCCGGGCGTGGCCTCGCCGGATTTGCAGCGCAGGATGCCGGCCATCTCCTCCGGCACCAGCTCGGTCGCAAAGCCTTCGGCGACGCCGAGGACGATCACGACGGCCGTCAGCGCCCAGACCGCAATCTTCCAGGGCTTTTTGAAATCCAGCGCGTAGGCGCAGATCGGGAACAGCAGGGGGATCAGCGCCCCGTGGAACACGAAGCGGAAGCGGCTGAGCAGCGTCAGCGCCTCGCCCGTGCCAAGCGCCGTGCCCAGCGCCTGCACCAGCGCGTCGTAAAACAGGCCGAAGGCCACGCAGCCCGCCAGCAGGAACAGCGGCTCCTTCGTGCGGGAGCGAAGGGTGAAGGCGAGGATCAGAAACAGCAGATGCAGCGCGGTGATGACCCACACGAGGGTCGGCCCGTTCGCCAGAAAGAAAGCTCTCATAAGTACCTCCCGTTTGTCACAGAATGGGGGAAACGCGCGCCGTCGGCGCTCTTTTCTATACTATACGCTCCGCCGCCCATCCTGTCAAGAAGCCGCGAAAACGCCCGATTTCGGGCCGAAAGAAAAACGGACGGGCGGGAAGCGTCCGCTCCCGCCCGTCCGTCGCCGTATATGCGGTACGGAGGACCGGTTCAGTTTTTCTCGAAGAGGAACTGCTCGGGCAGCGTCACGCCGAAGTCCTTTGCCAGATGCCTGAACTCGTCGGGCGTGATGGTCTGGCGCTTCTGCTGAGCCATCGAGCGGACCTTGACGAGGATCTCGGCGCTCTTCTCGACCGTGTGCATGAGCCCGAAGGTCAGATCGAAGTCCTCGCCGGAGCAGAACATGCCGTGATGCGCCCAGATCGCCACGTCGTACTTCTTCATCAGCTCGCTGGTCGCCACGGCGATGTCGCGCCCGCCGGGGACCATCCAGGGCACGACGCCCACGCCGCTCGGGAACACGACCGGGCACTCGGTCGCCATCTCCCAGAGCTCCCGGGTAAAAGCCTCGTCGCTCAGCGGCAGCACGAAGGTCAGCGCGATCGTGTTGGCCGGGTGCGCGTGATAGATCACGCGGTGCTTCCCGCCGGAGGCGATCATCTTGACCTCGTGGTTCATCAGATGGCTCGGCAGCTCGCTCGTCGGGCGGCCGCCGTTCACGAGCCCCCAGCAGATGCGGTAGTTTTCGCCCCTGTCGTCCAGCTCGATGATGCAGAAGCTGTCCTCGGGCTTGATGCTCACGTTGCGGAAATACTTGCCGGAGCCGGTGACGAGGAAAAACTCCTTCGCGAGCTTCGGCACGGAGGTGCCGATGGGCTTCCACTCGCCGGGGACGAGCTCTTCCCGGACGGATTCCACTTCCTCGGGCTTGATGCGATAGCTCAGATTGCCGCCGTTGCGCTCGTGCCAGCCCTGCAGCCAGCCGTCGTCGGCCATGCGGATGAAACCTTTGACAAATTCGGCGTCCAAAACCTTCATAGTAATCTCCTTTCATCTTTGGCTCCCCTGCAAGGGGAGCTGGCAGCCGTCAGGCTGACTGAGGGGCTTTCTTCGGTTGCTTAACCCTTCCGGCTTCGCCGCAGGCGGCTCAGCCACCTCCCCTTTCAGGGGAGGCTTTTTTTCGTTACCGGGTGATGATATCCACCGGGACGTTGAAAATCTTGGCGACCTTCAGGATCGTGTCGATCCATCTTCCGGTGGCGGCGGCCATGTGATGGGTCGGGCCGGCCTCGCTCCAGCGGTTGCAGAAGTCCCGCGCGCCGCAGGTGAAGCGGGTGCGCATGTTGGTGTCGCCGAAGGTGAAGATCGGGCCGGGCTCGTTGACGCCCTCGGCCGCGACGAATTTGAAGTGACCGTCGCGGTCCTGCGTGATGCCGAGATAGGTCACGGGGCCGCTTGCGGGATAGAACTGCGTCAGATACCCGCCGCCGGTTTTGCCGTGGAAGACCGGGACGATCTTCATCGTGGGCTTGCGCTCGAGCGAGAAGTCCGCGTCGCCGCTGCCGGAGTGGCCGATGATGCAGATATCCGCCGGGAAGTCGATGGAGTACATCTCCGAGAGCTGGCCCATGCCGGAGATCGTCTTGAGGATCGACATCGCCATCGCGACCTTGATGTCGCCCTCGACCGCGCAGGCGGTGCCCTGCTTGATCAGCATCGAAAAGGCGGGGATCAGCATCGAGTCGAGCTTGCCGGCCACGCCCTGCGCGAAGCCGTCGTAGTGGCTTGCGACGAAGCCGAGCTGCTCGTCCTTCACCCAGCGCTCAAAGGCCACGACGTATTTCGCCATGTCCCAGACCTTTTCGACCGTGCCGCCGCCTTCAATGTCGAAGGTGTCGAGGATATCCTGCGCCTTCGCGCGGATGGCCTCCTCGTCGGTGATATCGTCGGCGATCGCCCACATCTTTTCCCAGTCGAACTGTTTGGTGTAGAGGAACATCCGGTGGTAGAGGTTGGTCTCGTCGATGTACAGGTCCATCATGCCGGGGTAGGGCCGGCCGATCTGCGCGAGGTTCGTGTCGCGGAAGCGGCGGCGCACCTGCGCGGCGCGGCACCAGTCGGCGATCTCGGCGTCCACATCGGGGTCGCCGCCCTCGACGACGCCGGTGATCACTGCGTGGCGCTTGCCCGCGCGCTCGAGATCGGCCACCATCTCGCCCACGGCGCCGCAGGCGTAGAGCTCGCCGAGCCAGGTCGCGGTGTCGGTGTTGGCGTAGTCCGGCGCCAGCTTCTTCTGGAGGTTCACCAGCACCACCGGCACGTCCAGATCGCGCACGGCGGGGAGCATGTTGTAGCTCGTCGCGTAGGTCAGCAGCTGCAGGATCACGAGGTCGACGTCCGCGGCGCGGAATTTGTCGCCCGCGGCCATCGCCAGCTCCTTCGTGGTGACAAGGCCGCCGTCGATCAGCTCGACGGTGTCGGGGATGCGCTTTTTGAAGTCCTCGTACTGGCTTTCAAATTCCGGCACGAGGGACGGGAACTGGGGCAGGTACGCGCCCAGCGCGATGGAAAATACGCCGATGCGGGCTTTGGTGTTGACGAGCATTTCAATACCTCCGTTATTCCATATAGCCTTCCCCCTCGGGGGGAGGTGTCAGCCGAAGGCTTACGGATGAGGGGCGTCCGTCCCTCCGGGCGTTTTGCTGGGAGCGGGCGACCGCAAGGGTCGTCCCTACACGTTCATCTGGATCTTCAGATTGCCGATCGCCGTGGCCTCGATGGGCAGGGCGATCACTTTTTTGCCGGCAGCTTTTTCGGTCAGCCCGTTCAAAAAGGCGTTCTTCGCGCCGCCGCCGACAATGTAGATGTTGTCGTAGTGCTTCCCCGTGTTGTGCTGCAGCTCCTGCACCGCGTTCATGTAGCTCAGCGCCAGCGAGCGGTAGGCGCAGCGGAAATAATCGCCCACGCTCTGCGGTTTCAGGCTCAGCGCCGCGTCGAAGGCGGCCTTCATGCTCTCGGGCGCGAGGAAGCATTGGGCGTTCGCGTCCACGGTCTCCTCAAAGCGGCTCTTTTCGGCCTCCGCGGTGATCTCGCCCCAGGGCTTGTCCGGACAGAGCTCGGCGCGCAGGCGGTTGACCAGCCACATGCCCATGATGTTCTTCTGATAGCGGTTGTAGCCCACGCCGCCCTCGTTCGACCAGTTGGCAAGCTCGCTGGCCGCGTTCGTGATGGGCTTCGCGGTCTTGACGCCCAGCAGGCTCCAGGTGCCGGAGGAGATATACGGCGCGTCCTCCGTCATCGGGATGCCCTCGACGGCGGAGCCGGTGTCGTGCGTCGCGCAGAGCACGACCTTGATCCCCTCGTATTCGCCGATGAGCTCTCCGGGCTGCTGCAGCTTGCAGAACAGGTGCTTCGGCAGATCCAGCGCCGAAAGGATCGCCGGATCGTATTCGCCCGTCTCGGCGCTCACCATGCCGCCGGTGGTGGCGTTGGTGTACTCGTGGGCTTTCACACCGCAGAGCCTGTACATCAGATACTCCGGGATCATCAGAAAATCCGTGACGCCCTCGAGCCGCCCGGCCAGCTTGTCCGCATAGAGCTGGTAGACCGTGTTGAAGGGCTGGAACTGGATGCCGGTGTGCCGGTAGAGCCGCGTGAAGCTGATCTTGTCGTGGACCTGCGGGATCACGGCCGCGGTGCGCCCGTCGCGGTAGGCGAAGCAGGGGAGGACGGCCTCGTCGCCGCGCAGGAGCACATAGTCCACGCCCCAGGTGTCGATCGAAAGGCTTTCTATTGCCGGGTACTTCTCCTTTGCGATGGAAATACCCTGCTTTACATGCCCCAGCAGCGCTTCGATATCCCAGGTCAGATGCCCGTCGAGCTCGGTCACACCGTTGGGAAAACGGTAGAGCTCTTCGGTTTTCAGTTCTCCGTTCTCCGTCCAGCCCGCGATATGCCGGCCGGAGGAGGCGCCGATGTCGATGGCGAGATAGATCTTCATAAAAAGCTCCCCCCTTCTTCGCTTGCTTTTATCATAGCGGATGAGAGTGGAGCTTTCCATGTCGGGACTTGTCCGAAAAAGTGTCCTTATTTGCAATCGCGGTATTGCTTCGGCGACTGGCCGAAGCGCGCGGCGAACAGGCGGTGGAAATAGCTGACGTTTTCATAGCCGACCGAGAAGGAGATCTCGTCCACCTTGCGCCCGGTATTGCGCAGCAGCCAGGCCGCCTGGCTGAGCCGCTTTTCCTGCAGCAGCTCCGTGTAATTCCGGCCGGTGCTCTGTTTGATCAGCCGGGAGAGATAGGGCGGGTCGTAATGCAGCCGCGCCGCGATCTCGCCGAGACTGCCGTCAGCGTAGTGCTCCTCGATATAGCGCAGCACGCTGAGCACGGCGTTCTGCTCCGGCGTCTCGAAGCGCAGCGCGTCGGTGTGGTTCAGGAGCTGCGCGAACAGCAGGCCCATCGTGCTCTGCAAAATGCCGCGCCGGTTGGGGATCTGCTCGGTCAGCGTATAGACCAGGTTCTCGATCAGGTTCTGGATCGGCAGCACGTCCGCGACGTGAAACAGCAGGTATCCGGACTCGCGCTCGTCGGTCAGGCAGGAGACGACAAAGCGGCGCAGCGGGGTCTCCTCCTCGCCGAGGAAGGGGAGTGTGCCGGAGAAAAAGGCCGGGCGCACGATAAAGTTCACGGCCACGTCCCCCTCGCCCGCGGGAGCGATGGCCTGCCGCGCGTGCGGCCCGAGCAGCAGCAGCTCCCCGGCGCGCAGCAGCAGCTCGGTCCCGTTGACGGTGTGGCGCGTCTGGCCGGCGCACATGTAGACCATCTCGACGTAGTCGTGCCGATGCTCCGGAAAAGCGATAAAGCGCGTGTGCGGACGGACCGTGATGATCCGCCCGGAGGGCAGCAGCTTGTCGCCGGTGATCACGTCCCGCGTGCCGTCCATGTACAGACTGCGGTCGATCGTCTCCTCTCCGGCGAGGATTATTTGTTCTTCCCCGGTCACGGCCGAGAGCTTTTTCAGCAGGGCAGCGTTCACCGCCGACCGCCTCCTTCCCAGAAAAAAGGAACGTGATTTGCAGTAAGATCATACTCCTTTTTTTGCGCTTCATCAAGGGGGCCGCTTCACGTTTTTCCGGTTTCGGCCGCTGCGCGCTTTTGCCCGTCAAGGGATCGCCTCGGACGCCGGCCTTTCCGGACCGTATTGCGTACGATGGAAGAAAGCTCCGTACAGATGATCCTGTCGGAGGAGAGGCGTCGGAATGCTGAAGAAGCAAGAAGGAAGCACAGAAAGCAAAAAGTACCCAAGCTGCAGTATTACAGCTTGGGTACTGACGTGTGCAAGTCCGCCTGAAATCCGCGGCAGACAAAAGAGGTTTCTTTGCACTAGTCAACAAAAAATGGACACGGGAAAAAAAGGCGGGTGAATTTTTCCGAGCTGCTGGAAAAGTAACCCGGTTTTACTGTGCCGTCCAATAATCCAACGAACCACCCAATATTCCAACGACCTTAAATTCTCTTAAGTCTCTTGCGCTTTCTCTGCCCAAAGGCTATAATCGCTTGCGCAACAAGCATTTGGAGGAAAATATGAAAAAGAAACTGTTTACATTACTCATTATGACAGCGATTGTCCTTTCTTTGACTGCCTGCGGGCAGGCGCCTGCCTCCACACCCGCGGAGACGGCTGCTAACGACGCTCCCCAGGCAGAAGACGGGCAGAACCCCGTCATGAATGTCATCGGTATCTACCACGCTGACGAATCGGAAAGCATAGAAGCCCTGGTCGAGGCCGAGGGCGCGGAGAACGCGAAGATCACCGTCACCTACGCCGGCAGTCCCTGGTTCCGCAACGTTACGGTCATGAGCGGGCGTTTCGATACTGAGACGTTCACGGTTGAGTTTGAAAACGCTACCCTCACCGAGTACACCTACAACAGCGACGGCAGCGTCAACACCGAGACCGTGAGCTACACGGACGGAAAGGGCCGCGCGGTCTTCCATCCTGAGAGCAGCACCCTGACCATCACCGAGGATTTTGAGTCCGGCCCGATCGTGACGGCGTTCAGTTGGGGACCCGCTTCCAACATGATGACTGTCACCGACCCACAGCACTATGCCGGCGTCACCGCCATGGACAAGTATCAGGTCGAGGGTGTGGTCGGCTTCCAGGTGCGCACCTGGTACCTGAGCGAGAACTGGTATGCCATGGCCGACATGATCCGTTATCCCATCACCATCAACGGGACGGAGCTTGCAGATTCCGTCGCTTTCATCGACTACATGCAGGACAAAACCATCAGCGACAGTGATCGGCAGGCCATGATGGATGAGAATTTCCTGGACATGTTCGTCAACGGGCAGGGGATATGCATGGGCAGCGGTCAGGTATGGCTCAACGACCCCAACTACATGACAGATAATGAGCCTAGGCTGGAGATCATCGCCATCAGCGGCATTGTGAGCGAAACGCCCGACGAAGGGACTGAGATCGCAAGGCAGGACGGCGAGCGCTTTGAGACGGTCATCATCCTGGAAGGCATGGAGGAGACCGTCCGGTA
>JAILOS010000011.1 GCA_024690695.1 Oscillospiraceae bacterium | reverse complement strand
CGCAGCAGGGCCGTCACGGTGCGCTCCTCGGCGGCGGCGTCCCCCTCGCCGCCCTCCGAAAGGCTCACAGCGGCGCCCTCGGGATAGGCGACGCGGCGCGGCCGCGGAGCAGGCGCGTCGAGCAGGGCGTCGAGCGCGTTGAGGACGCGGCGGCGGCTCACCCGCTCGTGGGCCGTGATCCCCAGCACCGGCGTGCCGAGCTCTTTCTCCAGCCGTTCGAGGTCCGGCGTCACGCCGCGGCGGGCCGCCTCGTCCATCAGATTCACGCACAGCAGCATGCGCGGGCAGAGCTCCGCCGTCTGCAGCGCCAGCGGGAGATTCCGCTCGAGCGAAGACGCGTCGCAGACGACGATCACCGCGTCCGCGCGGCCCGCGCGCAGATAATCCCTCGTCACGCGCTCCTCGGGCGAGCGGGCGAGGAGCGAATAGCAGCCCGGCAGATCGACGAGGCGGTAAGCCCGCCGCGCGCTCCGGCAGCGCCCCTCGGCGCGCTCCACGGTCTTGCCGGGCCAGTTTCCGGTGTGCTGGCGCAGGCCGGTGAGGCGGTTGAAAAGCGTGCTCTTGCCGACGTTGGGGTTGCCGACCAGGGCGATCTCCGCCTCCCCGTCCCCCGCCTCCGCCTCGACGCGGATCGCCCCGCTGTCGCGGCGGCGCAGCGCCAGCACCGCGCCGCGCAGCTTGTAGGCGCGCGGATCGCCGCAGGGGCTTTCGCCGACGCAGCGCACGCGCGTTCCGGGGGCGAGGCCGAGTTCCAAAAGCCTGCGCCGGACGGCCCCCTCGCCGCCGACGGCTTTGACGACCGCCTCGGCGCCCGGCGGCAGCTCGTGCAAGGCGAGCTCCTGTTTCATCGCAAACACTTCCTTCACCGTATTTTATTCCGGCGGAAGAGGTCCCGTTCCCGTTGACAAGGCGGCCCCCGCGGTGCTACGATAGGGAGAGGAACGGAGGTGTCTGCGACGTTTACGTTTAATCATTTCAATTTCAACGTCCTCGATCTGGAGCGCAGCCTGCGCTTTTACGACGAGGCGCTGGGGCTGCGTCCGGTGCGCGAGCGCGAGGCGCCGGGCTATAAGCTCGTCTATCTCGGCGACGGCAAAAGCGATTTCACGCTGGAGCTGACCTTCCTGTACGACCGCCGGGAGCCTTACGATCTCGGCGAGCAGGAATTTCACCTTGCCCTGACCGCCGACGATTACGAGGCCTCCTACGCGCGCCATCGGGCGATGGGCTGCGTCGCGCAGGAGAGCAACGGCCGTTTTTATTTTCTGGAAGACCCCGACGGATACTGGATCGAAATATTGAGGAGGTAAACAGGCATGGACATTTCGCTGAGCGAATTTGAGCTGGCCGCCGAGCGGCTGAAACCGATCCTGCACCACACCGAGCTGGATCTCTCGTCCACCTTCTCCGCCATGACGGGCGGGCGCATCTATCTGAAATGCGAGAACCGGCAGAAAACCGGCTCCTTCAAGATCCGCGGCGCGAGCAACAAGCTGGCCGCGATGATCGAGCGCGGCGAGCGGCGGCCCGTCGTGGCCTCCTCCGCAGGCAACCACGCCCAGGGCGTGGCCTGCTCCGCCGCCAAGTTCCACGTCCCCGCCACGATCGTCATGCCGAAGGCGGCGCCGATCGCGAAGGTGCAGGCCACCGAGGGCTACGGCGCGAAGGTCGTCCTCGCGGGCGACTGCTACGACGACGCCTACGCGGAGGCCATGCGCATCTGCGAGGAGGAGGGCGCGGCCTTCCTGCACCCCTACGACGACCTTGAGGTCATCGCCGGGCAGGGCACGCTGGGGCTGGAGATCCTCTCCGACCTGCCGTACGCGGACATGATCATCGTCCCTGCCGGCGGCGGCGGGCTGCTGGCCGGCGTGGCCGCGGCCGTCAAGCAGATCAACCCCCGCATCCAGGTCTGCGGCGTACAGGCCGAGGGCGCGCCCGCGATCGCCCGGAGCTTCCAGGCAAAGGAGCGCGTCTGCACCGATTCGGTGTCCACGATCGCCGACGGCATCGCGGTGCGCGGCCCCGGCGAGATCACCGTGCCGCTGATCAACCGCTACGCCGACGACGTCGTCACCGTGTCCGACCAGGAGATCGCCAACGCGATCCTGCTGCTGATCGAGCGCTGCAAGCAGGTGGTCGAGCCCGCGGGCGCGACGCCGCTGGCCGCCGTGCTCTCCGGCAAGCTGGACGTCAAGGGCAAGCGCGTCGTCGCGGTCATGTCCGGCGGCAACGTCGACGTCAGCTTCATCCAGAGCATCATCGAGATGGGCCTCGTGGCCCGTCACCGCCGCGTGAAATTCGCGATCCGCCTGCTCGACCGTCCGGGCAGCCTGCTGCAGCTGCTGAGCATCGTCTCCACCACCGGGGCGAACATCCTCAGCGTGCAGCACGACAAGCTCCGCGCGGGCCTCAACCCGAACGAGACCACCGTGCACATCGCCTTCGAGGTCGGCGGCGAGGAGCACGCGCTGGCCCTGGCCGACACCGTGCGCGCCCACGGCTATTCCATCGAGCTCGAAGACTGAAAAAACCCGTCAATTCAACATACAGGAGGACTGTTCCATGAAAGTGATCTCTACCGACAAGGCTCCGGCCGCGATCGGCCCCTATTCCCAGGCCCGCGTCGCGGGCGGCATGATCTTCGCCTCCGGCCAGATCCCCATTATTCCCGAGACCGGCGCGCTGGCCGAGGGTCTGGAGGCCCAGGCCGAGCAGGTGTTCAAAAACATCGCCGCGCTGCTTGACGCCGCCGGCAGCGACATGGCCCACGTCGTGAAAACCACCGTGTTCATCAAGAACATGAACGACTTCGGCGCCATCAACGCGATCTACGCCCGCCACTTCCTCGAGCCCTATCCCGCCCGCTCCTGCGTCGAGGTCGCCCGTCTGCCGAAGGACGTGCTGCTCGAGTGCGAGGTCATCGCGCTCGTCAAGTGACCCCGTACCCCCGGACGCAAAAACGCCGCTGCTTAAGCAGCGGCGTTTTTTACGTCTGCCGTCGGCCCGTTCAGCCGATCTTCAGGGTGTCCCAGAGAGAGTTGACGGAGCGGAGCGTCTCGGCGTCCAGGTTGTGGAAGGCGTAGCGGTTGAAATACTCGCTGAAGTTGTCAGAGAAGCGATAGAGCACCTCCATCGTCTCCTCTCCCAGCTCCTCCCGGTAGCCCTCGTTGTTGTACACGATCGAGTTCGGCGAGGCGTAGTAGATATACTCGGCGTTGGCGATGGCCGGCTCCTCGGAGAGCATGTAGTTGATGAAGATCTCGGCCAGCTCTTTGTTCTGGCAGTTCTTCGGGACGCACATCGCGTCGACGAAGAAGTTGGTGTTCTCGGGATAGTAGAAGCGCAGATCCACGTCCTCGGCCTGCGCGTCGACCATTGTGAAGTAGTCGCCCGCGTAGTAAGCGCCGATCGCGGCCTCGCCGGTCTCCATCATGTCGAAGATCTGGTCCATCACGTAGCTGTAGACCAGGGGCTTCTGGGCCTTCAGCTCCGCCAGGGCCTTCTCCCAGTCGGCAAGGTCGGTGCTGTTGACGTCGAGCCCCAGCTTGTACTGGGCGACGCCGAAGGCGTCGCGCGGGTTGTCGAACTGGACGATCTGGCCCTTGTACTTCGGGTTCCACATCAGATCCCAGCCGCCGACGTCCGCCTCGTCGACGACGTTGGCGTTGTAGATCACGCCGACAACGCCGTAGGTGTAGGGCACGGAGTAGAGGTTGTCGGGATCGTAGAACAGGCCGCGGAAGCCCTCGTCGATGTACCGATAGTTCGGGATGTTGTCAAAGTTCAGCGGCAGCAGCAGCTCTTCCTTGATCAGACGCTCGATCATGTAGTCCGAGGGGATGATCACGTCGTAGCTCACGGCGCCGCTGGAGAGCTTGTCGTACATATCCTCGTTGCTGTCGAACAGCGTATAGTAGACCTTCACCTTCTGGCCGTAGGTCTCTTCGTACCAGCTCTCGAAGGCGCGGATCGTGTCCAGCGAGCCCTCGGACCCGTCGGAGATATACTGGCCCCAGTTATAGACGTTCAGAACCAGCTTGTTTGAGCTGCAGCCGGACAGCAGGCAGGAAAGGCTCAGCGCCAGCGCCAGAACCAGAAGCAGAGAAACGACTTTTTTCATGTAGTTTTCCTCCTCACGCAGAAGTTTTGTTTTTCAGGGCTTTTTTGTTCTCTCTCGCTTCCCGGATCGACTGCGCGGTATCGGCGTCCATCAGATTGGAGAGGAGCAGCAGCGCCAGGATCACGAAGAAGATGATCGTGGCCAGCGCGTACATTTTGGGCGTCACGGGCTTTTTGGTCATGCTGTAGATGCACAGCGGCAGCGTTTCAAAGCCGGGGCCGGAGGTGAAGTGACTGATGACGAAATCGTCCAGCGACAGGGTGAAGGCCATCAGCATGCCGGTGAGGATGCCGGGCAGGATCACAGGGATCTCCACCTTCAGAAAGGCCCGCAGCGGCGTGCAGCCGAGGTCCATCGCGGCCTCCGGCAGCGACTGGTCCATCTGCTGCAGCTTCGGCAGCACCTGGAGGATTACGTAGGGCAGGCAGAAGGTGACGTGCGCGATCAGCATGGTCACGAAGTTCAGGCTTGTCGCGGCGCCGAAGAGCTGGCCGACGAAGACGAACATCAGCATCAGCGAAACGCCGGTGATGATGTCGGGATTGACCATCGGGATATTGGTCACGGTATCCAGCGCGGCGCGCAGATAGCGGCTGCGCAGGCGGTACATGCCGACGGCGGCTGCGGTGCCCATCACGGTGGAGATCGCCGAGGCGCTCACGGCGAGGATCAGCGTGTTGCGCACGGCCTCCAGCGTGTAGCTGTCCTTCAGCAGCTCCTCATACCAGTGAAAGGAGAAGCCGGAGAGCACCGTCCGGCTGTTTTGTCCGTTGAAGGAGAACACGACCAGAATGGCGATCGGCATGAAGAGAAAGAGCAGCACCAGCGCGGTATAGATTTTCGAGGCGGTTTTCATGTCGCTCCCCCCTTCAGGCCGCGGCCTTCCTGTTCGCAAAGCGCTGCATCAGCGCCATCGAAACAAGAAGGATGATCATCAGCACGAAGGCCAGCGCGGAAGCAAAATGCCGGTCGCCCCGGTACTGGCTTTCGATCACGTCGCCGATCATCGGGTAAAGCCCGTTGCCCAGCAGCTTGGAGATATAGAAGGTGGAAATGGACGGGATCAGCACCATGATGACGCCGGAGATCACGCCCGGCAGGCTCAGCGGCCAGATCACGCGGCGCAGCACGCCGAAATTGCCGCAGCCGAGATCCTTCGCGGCCTCGATGAGCTTCACGTCCATCTTGGCCATCACCGAATAGATCGGCAGGATCATGTAGGGGAAATAGTCGTAGACCATGCCGATGACGATGGCGCTCTCCGTGCCGATGATATGCACCTGCCCCAGATGCAGCTTGTCAAGCAGGCCGTTGAGCAGGCCGGTATCGTTGAGGATCGTCATCCAGGCGTAGGTGCGGATCAGGAAGTTCATCCACATCGGGATCATGATCAGCGTGATCAGGATGCTCTGCGTCCGGACGTTCGCGCGGGAAACGAGCAGCGCGAAGGGATAGCCCAGCAGCAGGCAGATGACCGTGGAGATCAGCGCCAGCTTCAGCGAGCGGCCGAAAATCAGCAGATAGGTGCGCACCTCGCCGCTTTCGGTCATCGACTTCTCGGTAAAGAAGCGGGTCACGTTCGCGGCGGTAAAGTTGAAATTGTCGTCGGTAAAGGCGTAATAGGCCACGAACAGCAGCGGCACGGCGATGAACAGCGCGGCCCACACCGAATACGGCGCGAGCACGAGGCGCTGGATCAGGCCGCCCTGCGGGCGGAGCCGGGCGTTTTCCTTCATGCCTGCGGCTCGCTTTCCGGCGCGCTCTCCTCGGTCAGCTCGCCCAGCTCCTCGATCTGCTCCAGCTCGCCGATCTCGTCCATCTCCATCGAGAAGGAGGAGTAGTCGCCGAACAGGCCGGAGTACTCGGATTTCTTCATGATATGGATGGCCTCGGGCTCGATGTACAGGCCGATGCGCTCGTCCACGTCCACGAAGTCCGTGGTCTGGATCATCCACTTGAAGCCGTCGATATCCACGATGATCTCGTAGTGCACGCCGAGGAAGGTGACCGAGGTGACGACGCCCTTCAGCATGCCCTTCTCCTCCGGGACGATATCCACGTCCTCGGGCCGGATCACCACGTCCACCGGCTCTCTGAGCTCGAAGCCCGCGTCCACGCAGTCGAACACGTGGCCGGAGAAGCCGACCTTGCGGTCGCGCAGCATCACGCCGTCGAGGATGTTGCTCTCGCCGATGAAGTCGGCGACGAAGGCGTTGACGGGCTCGTTGTAAATGTCGGGCGGCGTGCCGATCTGCTGGATGCGGCCGTTGGACATGACGACCACGGTGTCGGACATCGAGAGGGCCTCCTCCTGGTCGTGCGTGACGAAGATGAAGGTGATGCCGGTGGCCTTCTGGATGTTCTTCAGCTCCTGCTGCATATCCTTGCGCAGCTTCAGGTCGAGCGCGGCGAGCGGCTCGTCCAGCAGCAGCACCTTCGGGCGGTTCACCAGCGCGCGGGCGATCGCAACGCGCTGCTGCTGGCCGCCGGAGAGGCTGGAAACGCTGCGCTTTTCAAAGCCGCTGAGCGCCACGAGCTTGATCATCTCGGTCACGCGCTCGTGGATCTCGTCCTTCGGCACCTTCTTCTCCCGCAGCGAGAAGGCCACGTTTTCGTACACGTTCAGATGCGGGAACAGCGCGTAGCGCTGGAAGACGGTGTTGACGTTGCGCTTGTGCGGCGGCAGGTCGTTGATGCGCTCGCCCATGAAGATCACGTCGCCCTCGTCGGCGGTCTCGAAGCCGCCGATGATGCGCAGCGTCGTGGTCTTGCCGCAGCCGGAGGGGCCGAGCAGCGTCAGAAATTCGTTGTCGTAGATATCCAGGTTGATGTGGTCGAGCACGGTCTCCCCGTCGAAGGCCTTGCTGACGTTCCGCAGCTCCACGATTTTTTTCATAGCCGCCCTCCCGAACAAAACAAAAAGTGACGCATGCGCGCGGCATACATCACCTGTTCAGACTGTATGGAGCCCTCCGGGCGGACCCGGGCCGGCTTTTCAGTCCCGACTGGTATCAGAGTTTCCAGAGCAAAGAAGCCTTTACCTACTCTTATTGACCATTTCACAAGTTAGTATGCCCTGCGGCAGCGGTTATAAAGTAACCAACTTACATGAAACTGAGCTTTTAACTCAATCAATAAGGCAACGATGTTGCCACCGCACCTGCGGTACAACGGCTTTCGACCCGGCTGTCCGTGTGGCCTCGGCTGCCTGAGGCAGCGGTCGTTATCTTGCTTCGGATATCTCGGTTTTTCTATCCAATTGAGACAGCTTATTTTAACAGGCTTTGCCCCGCTCTGTCAAGCCCCGGGGCGGCAAAATATGACGGATCGGGGCGCAGGCGTCCGTTTTGGAACGGGAGCCTGAGAAAAGCCCGGGCGGCCGCGGGATTGTCCCGCGATCGCCCGGGCCGGAAAGCGAAGGCTCACGCGCCGTCGGACGGCGGCTCGGTCTGCTGCGGCGGCTGCTCGGACGGCTTCTCGGACGGCTGCCCGCCCTCCCCGTCGTCGAAGCGCGCGATCTTGCGGGCCGGGCGCTCGATGGTCGAATCGCTGCGGGCCTTCTTCGCGTCCTTGAGCGACTCGGGCATGAACTCGCCGTGCTCGAAGAAGTAGTCGAACTCCTCGCCCTCCATCGTCTCGTGGACGAGCAGGTACTCGGCCACGGCGATGAGCTGCTCGCGGTGCTCGGTGAGGATGCGCTCGCATTCGGAGGCCGCCCGGTCGAAGATCCGTTTCACTTCCTCGTCGATCGCCGCGGCGGTCTCCTCGGAATAGCTCTTCGTCGTGCCGAAATCACGCCCGATGAAGATCGAGTGGTCGGAGCTGTCGTAGAGGATCGGGCCGAGCCGGTCGCTCATGCCGTAGCGCATGACCATGCTGCGCGCGGTGTGCGTGGCCTGCTGGATGTCCGCGGAGGCGCCGGTGGAGATGTCGTCCAGGAAGAGCTTTTCCGCCATGCGGCCGCCGAGGCTCATCACGATGCTCTCGAACATCTGCGAGCGGGAGGTGAAGTTCTCCAGATCCTCGTTCGGCCGCATCAGCGTGAAGCCGCCGGCCTGGCCGCGCGGGACGATCGTGATATAGTGCACGGGATCGACGTGCTCGAGGAACTTTGCCGCCACGGCGTGGCCCGATTCGTGGTAGGCCGTAAGGCGGCGCGCCTTTTCGCTGACCTTGCGGCTCTTCTTCTCGGGGCCCATCTCGACCTTGAGGATCGCCTCCTCGACGTCCTCCATCGTAATGAAGCGGTGCCGCCGGCGCACGGCCAGCAGCGAGGCCTCGTTCATCAGGTTCTCCAGATCCGCGCCGGAGAAGCCGGCCGTGCCGCGGGCGATGGAATTGAGGTTCACGTCCTCGGCGAGCTGCTTGTTGCGCGCGTGGATCTTCAAAATGGCCTCGCGGCCCTTCACGTCGGGCAGGCCGACGTAGACCTGGCGGTCGAAGCGGCCGGGACGCAGCAGGGCGTTGTCCAGAATATCGGCGCGGTTCGTGGCCGCCATGACGATGACGCCCTCGTTGTTGTTGAAGCCGTCCATCTCGACCAGGAGCTGGTTGAGCGTCTGCTCGCGCTCGTCGTGGCCGCCGCCGAGGCCGCTGCCTCTCTGCCGGCCGACCGCGTCGATCTCGTCGATGAACACGATCGCGGGGGCGAGCTTCTTGGCCTGCTCGAACAGGTCGCGCACGCGCCCGGCGCCGACGCCGACGTAGAGCTCCACGAAGTCGGAGCCCGAAATGGACAGGAACTGGACGTTCGCCTCGCCGGCGACAGCCTTCGCCAGCAGGGTCTTGCCGGTGCCCGGAGGGCCGACGAGCAGCACGCCCTTCGGGATGCGGGCGCCCATGTCGGTGTAGGCCTTCGGGTTCTTGAGGAAGTCGACGATCTCCGCCAGCTCTTCCTTCTCCTCGTCGCAGCCGGCCACGTCGGCAAAGGTCTTCTTGTTCTTCTCCTCGCTGCCGAGACGGGTGCGGGCCCGGCTGAAGCGGGCCACGCCCGCGCCGCCGCCCTGCTGGCGCATCATCGCGTACCAGATCCAGATCGCGCCGCCGATCAGCAGCAGATAGGGCAGGATGCCGACCCACCAGGGCACAGTGAAGCCCTGCTTGTAGTCGTATTCCTCGATCACGCCGGAGGCGCTCTGTTCATCGATCAGTTCGTGGAAATCCTCGTAAAAGACGGAAAAGCTGATCAGGCTGTACTCCTTGCGCTCGGTCTTTTCCTTGCCGGTCTCGGGATCGGTCTCGCCGGTGCGGACCTCCAGGACAATGTCGTTCCCCTCGGTGACGAAGGTCTTGACCTTCTCCTCGCGGAACAGCTTGACCAGATCCGAGTAGACGAGCGGATCGGACGTGGGCGTTCGGAACAGCAAAAACAGCGTAGCCGCAGCGATCACGAGGATCAGGGTATAAAAACCGATGTCCCGGGCGCGGTTGCGGTTGGGTTTCAAGCGACGGTCACTTCCTTTGCAGAAAAATGCGGGTCAAAAGCGATTATTCGTAAACGGACGGCTTCAGCACGCCGATATAGGGCAGGTTGCGGTAGCGCTCGTTGTAGTCGAGCCCGTAGCCCACCACGAAGGCGTCCGGCACCTCGAAGCAGGAATAGTCGGCGTAAACGGGGGCTTTGCGGCGCGAGGGCTTATCCATCAGCGTGGCGATGTGGATGGAGGCCGGGCCGCGCTGCATCAAAAACTGCCGGAGGTAGTTGAGCGTAACGCCGGAGTCGAGGATGTCCTCGACGATGATGATATGCCTTCCGGCGATATCCTCGCTCAGGTCCTTGTTGATCTTCACCGCGCCGGTGGACTTGACGCCGCTGTAGGACGAAACGGCCATAAAGTCCATCGAGCAGGAGATATCCACATGGCGCATCAGGTCGGACATGAAAATGAAGCAGCCCTTCAGCACGCCGACGAACAGCGGATCCTTCCCCGCAAAATCGCGCGAGATCTGCGCCCCGACGGCCGAGACCCGCTCCTCCAGCTCCTTTTCACTGATCAGCACGCGTTCGATATCGTCTCTCATTCTCTTTTCTCCCGTACTTTGTTTGGTATGAAGCGCAGGCGCAGCGCGTCCTCTCCGGGCGCGGCGGCGACCCGCTCGTCGACCGCGAGGCCGACGGCGGCGAGGACGCCCTCTTCGTCGCGCAGGATCGGCGTGCGGTCCCGCTCGGCCTGAGTCATCCCGGCCTCCAGAAAGAGCTGCTTGAGCGTCTTGCTCACGCCGCGCCCGGCCGGACGGAGCCGGTCGCCGGGGCGGCGGGCGGTGCAGATCAAATCGCCCTTTATCTTCTCACAATTGAGCGCGCAAGTCTTGAACTGGCTGTGAATTTCTGCGCTCTCCGCCGGACCGCGCTCCGCGCGGACGGTCAGGCCCAGCTCGGGCAGCTCGGTGTCGCCCTCGCGCCTGATCGGCCGCGGAGGCGCCGCCGGCGCTTGCTCCTCTTCGATGAAAAACAGCCTTCCCTGCTCGCGCCGCAGCCGCAGCCCCGGCAGATCCAGCAGGCCGCGCTCCGTGCCCTCCGCAAAGCGCAGGGCCAGCTCCGTCTGCGCGGCGCTGAGGCTTTGCGGACACAGCGCGCGCAGCACGCGGCTTGAAAGCGGTTCCTCCAGCGCCAGCAGCTCCGCCGCCGGCACGCTGCCGCCGCGCAGGTGCGCGTCGATCCAGTCCGCCGCGAGGCCGGACAGGAAGTCCTCGTCCCGGCGCAGCAGCTCCGCCGTGCGGCCGAGCGCCGCGCTCAGCGCGGGATTTTCCTCCCGCAGCAGCGGGATCACCCGGCGGCGCAGGCGGTTTCGCAGATAGTCGTCGCTCCCGTTGCTGCTGTCCTCGACCCAGGGGATCTCTCTCTCCCTCAGGTACGCCTCGATGTCGGAGCGCGGCGTTTTCAGCAGCGGGCGGATCAGCCGGCCCCGGCGCGGCGGGATGCCGCCGAGACCGCGCGTCCCGCTGCCGCGCACGAGATTGAGCAGCAGGGTCTCCGCGTTGTCGTCGGCGTTATGGCCGGTGGCGATGCGGCTGCATCCGAGACTGTCGGCCGCGCGCTCCAGAAAAGCGTAGCGCAGCGTGCGCGCCGCCTCCTCGATCCCGAGCTTCCGTTCGCGGGCGAAGGCGGCCGCGTCGCCGCTCTCCGCGACGAAGGGCAGGCCGAGCGCCCGGCAGCGCGCCGCGGCGAAATCCCGGTCGCGCAGGGACTCCTCCCCGCGCAGCCCGTGTTCATAATGCGCGGCGGCCACTTCGATCCCGAGCTCAGCCGCGCGCTCGCACAGCAGCGTGAGCAGGCACATCGAGTCCGCCCCGCCGGAGACGGCGCACAGCACGCGCGCACCGCGCGGGAACATGTCGCAGCTCTCCCAGAAGGCCGGGAGGGCCTCGAAGGGATCAGCGCCCATCCTCGCGCCGCCGTTCCACCGAGCCGAAGGAGGTGTACTCCGGCAGCCAGGTGAGCTCGACCTTGCCGGTGGCGCCTTTGCGGTTTTTCAGCACGATGGCCTCCGCCAGCATCGGGTTTTCACATTCCTTGTTGTAATAGCCGTCGCGGTACAGGCCGATGACCACGTCGGCGTCCTGCTCGATCGCGCCGGATTCGCGCAGGTCGGACAGCATCGGGCGCTTGTCGGTGCGCCCCTCGTTGGCGCGCGAGAGCTGCGAGGCGGTCACGACCGGCACGCCCAGCTCCTTGGCCATGATCTTCATCATGCGGCTGATGTCGCTGACGGCCTGGGTGCGGCTTTCGTTGGACCAGTTGGCTCCGCTGCCGGAGGACTGCAGCAGCTGCAGATAGTCGATCACGACGAGGCCGAGATTCGGCACGCGGCGGCACTGCGCGTTCATATCCGAAACGGTCAGCACCGGGTTGTCGTCGATGCGGATATCGGTGGCGCTCAACGCCTGGGCGGCCTCCGCGATCGCGCGCCAGTGCTGCTCGGTGAGCTGGCCGGTCAGCAGGTTCTGCAGCGGCACCAGTGCGGCGCGCGACAGCAGGCGCATGACGAGCTGCTCCTTCGACATCTCGAGCGAGAAGATCGCCACGGCCTTTTTGCTGTTCATCGCCACGTGCATCGCCATGTTCAGCGCGATGCTGGTTTTGCCCATGCCGGGGCGCGCCGCGACGAGGATCAGCTCGCTCTTGTTCAGGCCCAGGATCGTCTGGTCCAGATCGGGCAGGCCGGTCGAAAGGCCGGGGATCTTGCTGCCGGACTCGGCCGCGGCGTTCAGCTCGTCGAAAACGGCGGGCACGATCGAGGCGATCGGCTGCAGGCCGCCGATGCTGCGGCCCTGCCGGAGCGCGTAGATCTTCCGCTCGGCCGCCTCGAGCATCGCGTCGGCCCCGCCGGAGCCCTCGTAAAGGATGCGGTTGATCTCGTCGGCGGTCTCGCCCAGGCGGCGCATCAGCGCGCGGTCGCGCACGATGGAGACGTATTCCATCACGTTCGCCGCGGTGGGCGTGACGCGCATGACCTCGGCCAGATACGCGTCGGTGTTCTCGTCGTGGACGCCGCGCACCTTCATCTGGTCGAGCACGGTCACCGGGTCGATGGTCTGGCCGTAGGAGAACATGGCGAAAACCGTCTCGTAAACGTCCCGGTTGACCTTGATATAGAAATCGTCCGCCTTCAGCTTTTCCAGGACCTCAGGGACGCACCTGGGGTCGATGAGCAGAGAGCCGATGACCGCCTGCTCCGCCGGGGCGGAATGCGGCACGCGTCTGCCCAGAAGCTCATCCATGCTCGTTCACCTCTCCCGTTCAGCCCTCGATGACCAGCACGTGGATCGTGCCGCTGACCTCGGAGCCGAGCTTGGCCTTGACGGTATAGGCGCCGAAGGTCTTGATCGGCTCGCTCTGGACGATCTTGTTCTTCTCGATATCCATGTCGAACTGCTCCTTGAGCGCGCGGCTGATCGCCTCGGAGGTCACGGCGCCGAAGAGCTTGCCGGCGCCGCCGGCCTTCGCGCGCACCGTCACCTGCACGGCCTCGAGCTTTTTGGCGTATTCCTCGGCCCGGGCCTTCTCCTTCGCGATCTGCGCGGCTTTGGCCTTCTCCTTGAGCTTCAGGGCGTTGAGGTTGTCGGCCGTGGCCTCGGTCGCGAGCTTGCGGGGGAGCAGGTAATTGCGGGCGTATCCGTCGGAGACCTCCTTCATCTCGCCCTTTTTGGCCTGCCCCTTTACGTCAACGTTGAAAATGACCTTCATAGTATTCTCTCCTCTGCCATTGTTGCATTCAGCTTAAGTATTCGTCGATCGCGCCGCGCACGCGCTGCGCCGCCTCCTGTACGCCGATCGGCCCGAACTGCGCGGCCGCCGCGCTGCGGTTGCCGCCGCCGCCGAGCTTTTCCATCAGGATCTGCACGTTCAGCTCGCCGATGGAGCGGGCCGAGGCGAAGGTCTCGCCCTTCGCGTCGAGCGCGACGACCACCGAGGCCTCCACGCCGGAGATGTTCAGCAGCTCGTCCGCCGCCTGCGCGGCGACCACGCGCTCCTGCGGCTCGTCCGGGGCGGCGATCGCCACCTGCCGGTAGAGCTCGGCGCTCTGCAGGATCTTGTATTTGGCGACGGCGTCGCTCATGTCGCGCTGGAGCAGGCGCTTGACGTCCACGGTGTCGGCCCCGCAGCGGCGCAGATAGGAGGCCGCGTCGAAGGTGCGTTCGCCGGTGCGGATCGTGAAGCTCTTGGTGTCCAGCACGATGCCGGACAGCACGGCCTCCGCCTCGCAGCGCAGCAGATCCGAGGGCTCGGCCACCTCCTGCAGGATCTCGGTCAGCAGCTCGCAGGTGGAGGAGGCGTAGGGCTCGAGGAAGCTCAGCGCCGCGTTCTGGATATAGTTGGCGCCGACGCGGTGGTGGTCGATCACCGCCACGCGGTTGCAGCTCTCCAGCAGATTCGGGTCCTCGACCTGGGCGGGACGGTTGATGTCCACGACCACGAGCAGCGTATGCCCGTCGGAGCGGAGCATCGCCTCGTCCGGGGCGATGAAGCAGTCCTTGTATTCCGGCTCGCCGCTGAGCTTGTCGATCAGCGTTTTCGAGGCGTTCTTCTCCCGGTCGATGACGATGTTCGCCGGCACGCCGCACTTGCGCGCCAGGCAGCACACGCCGACCGAGGCGCCCACGCTGTCGAGGTCGGCGTATTTGTGGCCCATGACCAGCACGCGCGAGGAATCGCGCACAAGCTCGGCCAGCGTGTTGGCCACGACGCGGCTCTTGACCTTGGTGCGCTTTTCCACCTCGCTGCCGCGTCCGCCATAGAACTCGAAGCTCAGCCGATTTTTGACGACGGTCTGGTCGCCGCCGCGGGACAGCGCCAGCTCCACGCCCATGTTCGCAAACTGCAGCGTCTCGCCGAAGCTCGCGGCGTCCACGCCGAGGCCGACGCTGATCGTCGCGTTGACGCCGTTCGGGCTCTCCACCTGGTGGAGCTGCTCGACGATCGGGAATTTGGCGGTCTTCATCGCCTCGAGATAGCGTTTTTCAAACAGCAGCAGATACCGGTCGCGGTCGAAGCGCTTGAGGATGCCGCGGCATTCCTCGCACCACTGGTTGAGCCGGTCCTCGGCCGAGTCCCGGATATCGTTGCGCACGCGCTCGGTCTGGTTCTTGCCGAGCTCGTCGAGGTTGTCGATCACGACCACCGCGGCGACGGGGCGGGAGTTGTCGTACTCGATGCGGATATCGTCGTACTCCGTCACGTCCACCCAGTAGGTGATGCCCATAAAGGCGTTTTTCTCATCCTCGCGGTCGGAGCGGATGATGTTGCCGTGGATCTGGTATTTCCGGCCTCCCACCTGCAGCAGCGTCGGATAGCGGTTCTTGCCCTCCAGCAGCCACTTGCCCGAGAAATCCGGCACCAGATCGGCGATGCGGGCGTCGATGCGCGGGCCCTTTTCCTCCGTCATGGCGAAGAACATGTCGTTGCCCCAGACGATGCGGCTGTCGTCCAGCCGGAACACCGCGATCGGCAGCGGGAAATTCATCAGCGTGTTGTTCTTCGCGTTTTCCGAGTCGTAGGTGACCTCCTCGATATAGGCCATCAGCTGCCTGGTGCGGCGGCGGCGGGCAAACTGGGCGTAGATGAGCAGCAGGAGGATCGCTCCCGCCTCGGCCGCCGCCAGGATATAGTTTTTGTACAGCAGCGCCGCCGCGGCGAAAATGACGAGGAAGACCACATACACCCTCAGGTCGGGTTCGGCCAGGCGGTTCAGTTTGTTCTTCACGGCGCTTGCTCCTTTCCGCAAAGATGACGATGATACGACAATGATACTATATTATACCAAAGCGGCAGCCCTATTACAACAAATAATTTGCTCCGATCGGCGGATAATACACACAGAAACGAGAATCTGCGAGGTGTTGTGATGAAAGCCGTCGTCATGGCCGGGGGCGAGGGGCGCAGGCTCCGCCCCGTGACCGGAGAGCTGCCGAAGCCGCTCGTGCCGCTGCTGGGCCGCCCGCTGCTGGAGCATATCCTGCGCCTGCTCGCGCGGGAGGGCTTTACCGAGGTCTGCTGCACGCTGAAATACCGGGCCGAAGACGTCCGCGCGCGCTTCGGCGACGGCTCGGCGCTGGGTCTCAAGCTGAGCTACCGCACGGAGAAAACGCCGCTCGGCACCGCCGGCGGCGTGAAAAACTGCGCGGATTTCACCGGGGACGAGGATTTCCTCGTCATCAGCGGCGACGCGGCCTGCGACTTCGAGCTCTCGTCGCTGGTCGAAGCACACCGGCGCAGCGGCGCGGCCGCGACGCTTGCGCTGAGCCGCCGGGCCGATCCGCTGCGCTACGGCCTCACCGTGACCGACGGCGAGGGACGCATCCGCGCCTTTGTCGAGAAGCCGGGCTGGCGCCGCGTCGTCACCGACCTCGTCAACACCGGGATCTACGTGCTCTCGCCGCGCGCGATGGCGCCGGTGCCGGCCGGAGAGCCCTTCGACTTCGGCAAGGACCTGTTTCCGCTGCTGCTGAGCCGGGGCGAGAAGCTGCTGGGCGTCGTGCTGGACGGCTACTGGTGCGACGTCGGGACGCCCCTGGCCTACTACGAATGCTGCGCCGACGCGCTGCGCGGGCGGCTGCGTCTGACGCCGGGCGAGGGCTTTGCGCCGTCCGCCGGACCGGAGGAGGAGCCGGAGCCGGAGGGGCTCGAGGTGCCCTGCCGCGACCGGGCGGAGCTGATGGGCGCGCTGTCGGAGCTGTTTCTGGAGCTCGGCGCAGACTACGGCGACGGGATCTCGCTGATCCGCCCCCGCTTCGAGCTGCACATCCGCCCCAGCCCGAGCCGCTCCGCCATCCGCGTCGCGGTCAGCGCCGAGGACGCGGAATTCGCGCAGAGCCTCGCCCTCTCTGCGTCCGAGATCGCCCGCGCGCTGGAAAACGGATAAGTCCCCGGAGCGTTAAAACCGGGCGGGCACGAGGTTTCAAAAAACCTCGCGCCCGCCCGGGCTGTTTTGTTGTTTTGCCTGTCATCCTGAGGAGCCGCAGGCGACGAAGGATCCGCAGGCGACGAAGGATCCGCAGGGAGAATGCGGAATGCGGAATGGGGGCAGGATCTTCCTCACTTTTTCGGTGCAGATTCTTCGCTGACGCTCAGAATGACAGACTTTTTGGGTTTCAGCGGAACGGGCGACCGTAGGGGCGGATATCATCCGCCCGCCAATGAAAACCTCGTCGCTTCTCCGGTGGGTCGACCCCCGCGGTCGCCCGCCGCCTTCCCGCCCGCGATCTCGCGGAAACGCCGCGGCGATCCCGTAGGGGCGACCCTTGCGGTCGCCCGCTGCCCTCCCCGCCGCAGCGGGGAGGGCAGAGAGAGCGCGGGACGTCGAGGACGCCGTCCCCTACGGAGAGGGGCGAGGGCTGCGCAGGCGGGCGGCCGAGGAACCTGTGGCCGGGCCCCTGCACGATAAACTCCTCGCTCCTGACTCCTGACTATCATCTTCTGCGCGTAGAAACCGGGCGGGCGCGAGGCCTTTTGAGACCTCGCGCCCGCCCGGTCCGTCCTGCTTCGGACTCGTCTTTGCCGTACGGAAACTATTCCCCGTCCCGGGGCTGCGTCCTGCGGGGGCGGCGGCGCTGCTGCACGACGCACAGCACGCACGCGATCAGCCCGACGACGCAGGTCGCGGTGATGTAGATCTTGGACACGCCGCTGTTGAGCCACTGCATCAGGGGGTTGAAGCCGTCGAGCACGACGAAGACCTGCAGCCCCAGCAGCAGCGCGATGGCCAGATGCGGGATCGCCCGCGCTATTTTTTTCACGTCAGCCCTCCTCCCCGATCTCGCGGATCAGCAGAATGTCGCCGGAATCGCGGCCGCCGAGATACGGCTTGTTGTGGATGCGCCCGTCGAAGGTCATCACCGCCGACTGGCCGCCGTCCATGTTGTAGGCGCAGACGCAGCCGAGATCGGCGAAGACCTGCGCGAAGCGGGCGATGCGCATGCCGCCCGGCCGCCCGTCCACCAGCACGAAGCAGTAATGCCCCGGCTCGTAGTAGCCCAGCCCGCTCCGGGGGTTCACGTCGGCCACCGGGCCGGTCGTGTTGTATTTCTCCAGCGGCTTCCCCTCGGCGTCCAGCAGCTTCGGCCCGAATTTCCACACCTGCCACGGGCCGCGCTCCATCACGTCCGAAACGCGGTATTCGTCCGGCCCGAAGGTCTCCATCGTGCCGTCGGCATACAGCACGCAGATATCGTTCGTCGTCTGCTCTTCGTAATACAGCAGCCCGTTTCGCACGAGGAAGCCCGAGCGCTGGTTGTCGGCGTAGTCGCCGTTGATCGACAGCAGCGCCCCGGCGTTGACCGCGATGCTCAGCGGGTTTTCATAGCCGTAGTAGGTGAATTTCCCGTTGGCCCAGTAGGTCTGGAAGTTCTCGACCGAGGCGACGTAGATGTCCGCCACGTAATAGCTCGTGCCGTCGTCGGTGACGTGCCTGTCGATCTGAATGGCAATATTCGGGCTCGTATAGGAATTCTCGGTCTTGACGACCTCGTCGGTGAAGTGGTCGGCGAACTTCGCGCGCCAGTCCGACGGGTCGGGCGTCGGCTCCGGGGTCGGCTCGGCGGGATCGTCCTCCCCGCCGGTCTGCTCTCCGCCTTCCGGCGGCGTTTCCCCGTCGGGCCGGGCCGGCCCGGGGCTCTGCCGCGGCGCGGGCGTAACGGCGACCGTCTGCCCCTGGGGCATCTCGTAGGACTCGGCCGTCAGGCGTGGGAGCACGTGGTGGAAAAACGCGAAAACCGTCAGCAGCAGGCCCGTCAGCAGCAGATCGCGCAGGATCAGCCGCGGCACGGAAACCCTCCTGCCGCGCCGGCGAGGAGCCGGCTGCGCCGCCTGCGGAGCGCTCTCCGGGCGGGCGCTGTGTCTGCCTTCCATAGGCTGTCTCCCCCTCTCGGGATCAAAACTCGTCCGGAACAGTATAAATCATTCGATTTCTTCTGTCAATCGCCGCGCAGACGTGCTATAATAGATAGCCGTAAACTTCCGGGAGGAAAACCGCATGAAAAACTACCGGCTCGAGCTCTGCTACGAGGGCAGCCGTTACCGCGGCTGGCAGAAGCAGGGCAACACCGACAACACGATCCAGGCGAAGCTCGAGGCGCTGCTCTCGCGCCTGCTCGACCAGGAGATCGAGCTTTCGGCCTCCGGCCGCACCGACGCGGGCGTTCACGCAAGGCGGCAGGTCTGTTCCTTCCGCGCCGAGACCGGGAAAAGCTGCGCGCAGCTGCTCGGACAGCTGCGGCGCGAGCTGCCGGAGGATATCGGCGCGATCTCGCTCGAGGAGGCGCCGCCGCGCTTTCACGCGCGCCTGAGCTGCCGCGGCAAAACCTATCTCTACCGTCTGTGGAACAGCGACGAGCCCTGCGTTTTCGAGCGCCGCACCGTGACCGTCTGGCCGGAGGCGCTCGACGAGGAGGCGATGCGCCGCGCCGCCGCGCTGCTCGTGGGGCGGCATAATTTCGGCAGCTTCTGCGGCAACCCACGGATGAAAAAATCCACCGTGCGCGAGCTGCGCTCGATCGAGCTCGTCCGCGAGGGCGAAGAGCTGCGGCTGTTTTTCGAGGGCGATGGCTTTTTGATGAACATGGTGCGCATCCTCACGGGGACGCTGCTCGAGGTCGGCGCGCACCGGCGCGAGCCGGAGGAGATGCCGGCGATCCTGTCCGCGCGGGAGCGGTCCGCCGCCGGCTTTACCGCGCCGGCCCGGGGGCTCACGCTCTGGGACGTGCGTTATGAATGAAAGGAAGGGGTCTTCTATGAAAATCGTCGTTTTGGGAGGCGGCGTCAGCACCGAGCGCCAGGTCTCCCTCGTCACCGCCGTGTCCGTCTGCCGCGCGCTGCGCGAGCGCGGTCACCGGGCGGTCTTCGTGGATCTGTATTTCGGGCTGGAGGACGAGGAGCCCTCCGAGGCCCTGTTCGACGCGCCGGACGGGCGCTGCGGCTCGGTCTCGATCGGACACGAGGCGCCCGATCTCGCCGCCGTGCGCGCCGCGCGGCGCTGGAAAAGCCCCAGCCGCATCGGACGGGGCGTGCTGGAGCTCTGCCGTCTGGCCGACTGCGTGTTTCTCGGCCTGCACGGGGCCGACGGCGAGGACGGCAAGATCCAGGCGGCGCTCGACCTGCTGGGCGTGCCCTACACCGGCTCGGATCATCTGTCGAGCGCGATGGCGATGGACAAGGCCGTGACCAAGCGCGTGATGGACGGCTGCGGCGTGCTGACGCCGCGCTGGCGCGAGCTGAGCTACGGTGAAGCGGAGATCCCCGCGCTGGCGGAGGAGCTCCCCGTGCCCTGCGCGGTCAAGGTCGTCAACGGCGGCTCGTCGATCGGCGTCGTCCTGCCGGAGACGCGCGAAGAGCTCGCCGCGGCGCTGCGCGAGCTGCTGCCCTTCGGCAGCCGCGTCGTCGTCGAGGAAAAGATCGTCGGGCGCGAGCTCACCGTGCCGATCCTCGACGGGCAGGCCCTCTGCCCGATCGAGATCGTGCCCCCCGAGGGCAACAGCTTCGACTACGTGGCCAAATACCAGTCCGGCAGCGAGGGCGCGCGCGAGCTCTGCCCCGCGCCGGTCACGCCGGAGGAGCGGCGTCTGCTCGGCGAAGCGGCGCTGCGGCTGCACCGCGCGCTGGGCCTGTCGGTCTACTCCCGCGCCGACTTCCTGCTCGACCGCGAGGGCCGCGCCTGGTGCCTCGAGATCAACACCCTGCCGGGCATGACCCCCGCGAGCCTGATCCCGAAGGCCGCCGCCGAGGCCGGCATCGGCTACGGCGAGCTGTGCGAGCGCATCGTGACGCTGTCGCTCGCGGCGCGGAAGGCGGAGCGAAATTGAATCGCGTCCGATTTACCCGAGAGTTCACAATTTTTTGATGATTTGACGGCCCCGCGTGTTACAATGCTTTTGTTAAGAATCTTTGTTGTTCGGGTGAGCGCATGAGACAGCGAATCGCACAATTTATGGCCGGACGGAACGGGAACGACCAGCTCAACGTGTTTCTGCTGGTTGCGGATATCGTGCTGCTCCTGCTCGGGAGCATCCTCGGCGGGGCGGTCGGGCGGATCCTCTCCTTCCTCGTCGTGGCCCTGCTGGCGCTGTGCTACTTCCGGATGCTCTCGCGCAATCTCGTCCGCCGGCGGCAGGAAAACTCGCGCTACCTCGCGCTGCGCTACCGGGCGCTGGGCTGGCTGCGCCGCCAGAAGACCCGCTGGGATCAGCGCAGGGACTACAAGTTTTTCCGCTGCCCCTCCTGCGGGACGACGCTGCGCGTGCCGCGCGGCCGCGGGAACATCCGCATCGTCTGCAAAAAATGCGGCTGCGCCTTTAACCGCAAAAGCTGATGTTCGGCTCTCTCACGGCGGGTCTGCCGCTGCTGACGGAGGAGCAGCTCCGGCGCTACAAGGCCTGCTACTGCGGGCTGTGCCGCAGCCTGCGAGAGCGCTTCGGCCTGCCCGGCGCGCTGGCGCTCAACTATGACACGACCTTTCTCGCGCTGCTGCTGACCAGTCTCTACGAGCCGGACGAGCGTTCCGGCGAGGACGCCTGCGCCGCCCACCCCTTCAGGCCCCGGTCCTGGTGGCGCAGCGAGTACAGCGACTACGCCGCGGACATGACCGCCGCGCTGGCGTATCTCAAGTGCCGGGACGACTGGAAGGACGAGGGCGATCCCGCCGCGCTGACCGAGGGCGCGCTGCTGCGAAAAGGTTTTAAGCGCGCGCAGGTCTCGTATCCGCGGCAGTGCGGCGCGATGGAAACCGCGCTCGCCGAGCTCGGCGAGGTCGAGCGGCGCGGACTGGCCGAGCCGGACGCGGCCGCCGCCTGCTTCGGGCGGCTGCTGGGCGAGGTGTTCTGCCCGCGCGAGGACCGCTGGGCCCCCACGCTGCGCCGCTTCGGCGAGGCGCTGGGCCGCTGCGTCTATATCCTCGACGCCTGCCTCGACCTCGACAGGGACGCGCTGCTCAACCGCTACAATCCCCTGCGCCGCTTTTACGGGCAGGACAACGCCGCGCGCTTCCGCGAGATCCTGCAGCTCCTGCTGTCGGACGCGGTCCGCGAATTCGACCGCCTGCCCCTGGTGCAGGACGCGGCGCTGATGCAGAACATCCTCTGCGTCGGCCTCTGGTCAGCTTTTGACAGAAAATACGGCAGCGAGGAAGGAAAACCCCATGGTCCAGGATCCCTATAAGGTGCTCGGCGTCTCGCCCGACGCGAGCGACGAGGAAGTGAAAAAAGCATATCGGGACCTGGCGAAGAAATACCATCCCGACCGCAACCCCGGCAACGAGGAGGCGGCCCGGCGGATGAACGAGATCAACGCCGCCTACGACCGCATCAAGAGCGGCGAAGCCAAAACGGACGCCGGCTTCGGCTCGGCCGCCTGGCAGCAGCAGCCCGGCGGCGCCGGGGCTTACGACTACTGGGATCCCTGGTCGGCCTGGAACGCCTGGTCCGAGCAGGCCCGCCGGCAGCAGCCGCAGGAGCGCAGCGAATACACCGCCGCGCGCAACTATATCCGCAACTCGATGTACCGCGAGGCGCTGACCGCGCTGGAAAACGTCCCGGCGGACGAGCGCGACGCGCGCTGGTATTTCCTCCGCGCCGCCGCCTGCGCGTACAAGGGCGACAAGATCGAGGCGCTCGAGGCGGCCCGCCGCGCCTGTGCGATGGAGCCGGACAACGAGGAATACCGCCGGCTTCTGGAGCAGCTCCAGGCGGGCGGCGACTTCTACCGGGACTACGGACAGAGCTACCGCAGCAGCGTCCCGGCCGACCGGCTGTGCATGACGCTGTGCGCCGCGAACTTCTGCCTCGGCCCGCTCTGCGGCCTGAATTTCTGCTGCTGCTGAACCGAACAAACGACAAAACCGGGAGGGAAAGCCCTCCCGGTTTTGTCGTTTGTCGTCGTTTGTCGTCGTTTTCCCGAAAGCTCCGCTCAGCACAGCCGGCTGCCGGCGGGAACGGAATCGGGCAGGGTCAGCAGATGCAGCTCCTCTTTCCCGTCGACCTCGCGCACGGCGCTCAGCAGCATGCCGTTCGAGAGCTGTCCCATCATCTTGCGCGGCGGCAGGTTCAGGATGGCGACGACGGTCTTGCCGACGAGCTCCTCCGGCTTATAGAACTTCGCGATGCCGGAGAGGATCTGGCGGTCGGCGCCGCTGCCGTCGTCGAGCGTGAAGCGCAGCAGCTTCTCGCTCTTCTTCACGGCTTCGCAGGCGAGCACCTTGCACACGCGCATGTCGCATTTGGCAAAGTCGTCGATCGTCACGTCCGGCAGCACCGGGTCGATCTTGACCTGCGGGGCCCGGGCCCGCTTTTCGAGCGTCTCGAGCTCTTCGAGCTTTTTGGCCGCGTCGATGCGCGGGAAGAGGGTCTCGCCCTTGCGTACCGTCACCGTCGCGGGCAGCACGCCGAAGCGGCAGGCGCTGTCCCAGCTCCGCGCCGTCTCGTCCGCGCCGATCTGCGCGAAGGCCTTTTCGCAACTTTCGGGCATGAAGGGCGTCAGCAGCGTCAGCGACACGCGCAGCGCCTCGAGCAGGTTGTACAGCACGCTCGCGAGCCGGGCCTTCTGGCTTTCGTCCTTCGCGAGCTTCCAGGGCGCGGTCTCGTCGATGTATTTGTTGGCGCGCTGGATCAGCCGGAAGACCTCCTCCAGGCCCAGATGGAGCTGGAAGCGATCCATCTGCGCGGCGTAGCGCGCCGGGGTCTCGCCGATCAGCTTCAGCAGCTCTTCGTCGAGCGCGTCGCTCTCGCGTTCGGCCGGCAGCGTGCCGCCGAAGTATTTCTCCGCCATCGCGGTCGTGCGGGAGACGAGGTTGCCGAGGTCGTTGGCGAGGTCGGTGTTGATCGTCGAGATCAGCAGCTCGTTGGAAAAATTGCCATCGGAGCCGAAGGGGAAGGTGCGCAGCAGGAAGAAGCGCAGCGCGTCCACGCCGAACTGATCCGCCAGCAGATAGGGGTCGACGACGTTGCCCTTGGACTTGGACATCTTGCCTCCGTCGAGGACGAGCCAGCCGTGGCCGTAGACCTTCTTCGGCAGAGGCAGCTCCATGCTCATCAGCATCGCGGGCCAGATGATCGAGTGGAAGCGGACGATCTCCTTGCCGACGACGTGCAGATCGGCCGGCCAGTATTTTTCAAAATCGTCGTATTTGTCGTTGAACAGGCCGAGGGCGGTGCAGTAGTTGAACAGCGCGTCGACCCAGACGTAGACGACGTGGCCCGGGTCGAAGTCGACCGGGATGCCCCAGGAGAAGCTGGTGCGGGAGACGCAGAGGTCCTCCAGGCCGGGCTTGATGAAGTTGTTGACCATTTCGTTGACGCGGCTGGCGGGCTCGAGGAATTCGCCGCTCTCCAGCAGCTCCTGCACGGGCTTGGCGTACTTCGACAGGCGGAAGAAATAGGCCTCCTCCTCCGCGTCGTGTACCTCGCCGCCGCAGTCGGGGCATTTGCCGTCCCTGAGCTGGCTCTCGGTCCAGAAGCTCTCGCAGGGCGTGCAGTATTTGCCCTTGTAGGCGCCCTTGTAGATGTCGCCCTTTTCGTACATCTTCCGGAAGATCTTCTGGACGGACTCCATATGGTAATCGTCGGTGGTGCGGATGAAGCGGTCGTTGGAAATGTTCATCAGCTTCCACAGGTCGAGCACGCCGTGCTCTCCGGTGACGATGCGGTCGACAAACTGCTGGGGCGTGACGCCGGCGGCCTTTGCCTTGCCCTCGATCTTCTGGCCGTGTTCGTCGGTGCCGGTGAGGAACATCACGTCATAGCCGCGCAGGCGCTTGTAGCGGGCGATCGCGTCGGTCGCCACGGTGCAGTAGGCGTGGCCGATGTGCAGCTTGTCGGAGGGATAGTAAATCGGGGTCGTGATATAAAACGTTTTTCTGTCCATTGCTTGTCTCCTGTCAGATCAGCGTCCGGCGGCGGATTTCCTCGCCCGGATCGGGATCGGGGTCCGGCTGCGGATCCGGCTCGGGATCGGGTTCGGGATCCGGCTCGGGATCGGGCTCGGGATCGGGCTCGGGATCGGGTTCCGGCGTCGGCGTGGGCGTCGGCGTCGGGGTGGGCGTCGGCGTATTCGTCGGCACCGGAGTGAAGGTCGCCGTCGGCTCCGGCGAGGGGGTGTCCGTCATCATCAGGGTCGGGGTCGCCGTCAGGATCTCCGTCGGTGCCTCCGTCGGCATCCGGGGTTCCGTCCCGGCCGGTGTTCTTCCGGGACGCAGGAGCAGCATCGCGCAGGCAGCCGCCACCAGAACGGCGGAAACCGCCAGGGCCGCGATAAGGGCCGGGTTCTTTTTTTTCGTTTCTTCCTTTGGGGAAGATACTTTTCCGCTGCCGCCGCCCGCCAGCAGCGCTTTCAGGGCGGCGCTCATTTCGGAAGCGCGGGCGTACCGGTCTCCCGGCCTGAACTCGCAGGCCTTCAGGACGATCTTCTGCAGCCTCTCGCTCCCGTTTTCTGGCGGCGGAAGCTTTTCGCCGCCCAGCCGCCGCGCCATGGCGGCCTCCCGGGCCGCGGGGGTCAGGTCATGCTCCGCGATGAACGGCAGCCGGTTGTTGTTCAGCAGCCGGTACATGGTAATTCCCAGGGAATAAAGATCCGCCCGGTGGTCATACGGTTTTCCGTAGAAAATCTCCGGCGCCATGTAGTTCGGCGTCCCCTTCTTGGACAGTCCGTGGGTCATGGCCTCCAGGCTGCGGGCCACGCCGAAATCCCCCAGCTTGTAGAACACCCGCTGGGAGGATCTGGTGTTGACAAAGATGTTGGCCGGTTTGATATCCCGGTGGATGATCTTTTTCTCTTCGCACAGCTCCAGGGCGCTGCAGATATCGATGCCCAGCCGGATCACGTCCCGCTCGGACAGGGTCTGCTGACGCATCAGCGCGTCCAGCGGAAGCAGCAGCTCCATGCGGATAAAGATATCGTTCCCGATCCGGTCCGGCTTGCGGACCAC
>JAILOS010000002.1 GCA_024690695.1 Oscillospiraceae bacterium | reverse complement strand
TATCTGGCTCGGTAAAGCCGAGAGAGATAGACAACGAGCCCTGCGGATCTGAATCAATCAGCAGGACTCGTTTTCCCTCCTTGGCAAGACCTACGCCGAGATTAGCGCAGGTGGTCGTCTTTCCCACGCCGCCCTTCTGGTTAGCAATGGCGATGATCTTACATTTTTCGCTTATTTGGGCATACACCTCCTGATAATAAAAACCGCCCTGCTTTTCTGCAGAGCGGTAAAGAGGTAAGAAAATGATATAAAGGAAAGATTGCCAGTTGATAGAGGAATTAACTTCGGTTATAATGGACTGACAAATAAGAATCCGCCTGTGGACTGCAGTTGTTTTAGTGGCAGAGTATGGTGTTCTTCTCACCCTACTTGTGAGTGGTATATATCGGCCGAAAGTTTTACTTATTTTTAGCCTTAAGAGATTAACACAAGTAGGTAAGAGAAGGGACAAAACAGGACAGAAAAGTTCATAGAAAGAAGCAAAAAGAGCTATTTTAATGTACTTTAACACGATATAACAGGCTATATCTTGAATTCGAGTCTTGTATCGTCCACCATAGAAATCCGAACCGAAAGGTTCGGATTTCTTTCTTTTTCTGCCGAAAACAGCTACTTTTTGCCATAAAAAGTTGAGGCGATTTTTCCGAAAACAGTTTTTTTACTTATTTTTAGCCTTTAGAGTGCGGTAAAACCCAGTAAATATCAGGACGAAACGGTACTGATACCTCGGCGGCCTTTTTGTCGATCCTCGTCTGCGCGGTTTTGGGTGTCGTGGGCGGGAGCGTAAGCTTGTGCGGCATGAGCCAGATCGCCGTGGAGTGGTTGGAGATTCCGGTCCAGTAGGCATCACGGCGCAAAAAAACGGTTGACAAGGGCGAGCTCCCGTGGTATAAACATAGTAACTTGATAGGAATAAAAGCGCTTCTCTGCGAAAGTCGGAGCGTCCGGCCGGGCGGAGAGCGCCGGGGCGCACGGGGCGAGGGATCGGAGAACCTTGCGGGTTTTCCGGTTTTTTCCTTTGCAGACGCCTATTTTTTTGAGACAGCTCGTCTGACAACGATTTCATAGAAGGAGGAACACAGTATGTCCAACATTTACACGTCCGCCGATCAGCTGATCGGGAAGACCCCGCTGCTGGAGCTGACGCATATCGAGAAAGAGGAAGGGCTGGAAGCCACGGTCCTCGCCAAGCTCGAATACTTTAACCCCGCGGGCTCCGTCAAGGACCGCATCGCCAAGGCCATGATCGACGACGCCGAGGCAAAGGGCCTGCTCAAGGCGGGCTCCGTGCTCATCGAGCCGACCTCCGGCAACACGGGCATCGGCCTTGCCTCCGTGGCGGCGGCAAGGGGCTACCGCATCATTATCGTCATGCCCGAGACCATGAGTGTCGAGCGCCGGCAGCTGATGAAGGCCTACGGCGCGGAGCTGGTGCTCACCGAGGGCGCAAAGGGCATGAAGGGCGCGATCGCAAAGGCCGAGGAGCTTGCGAAGGAGATCCCCAACGCCTTTATCCCCGGCCAGTTCGTCAATCCCGCCAATCCTGCCGCCCACAAGGCGACCACCGGGCCGGAGATTTGGGCGGACACCGACGGAAAGGTGGATATCTTCGTTGCGGGCGTCGGCACGGGCGGCACGATCACCGGCGTGGGCGAGTATCTCAAGGAACAGAATCCCGCCGTGAAGGTCGTGGCGGTGGAGCCGGCGAGCTCGCCGGTCCTGTCGAAGGGCACGGCCGGCGCGCACAAGATCCAGGGCATCGGCGCGGGCTTCGTGCCGGAGGTGCTGAACACGGCCGTGTACGACGAGATCATTCCGGTGCAGAATGAGGACGCCTTTGCCGCGGGGAAAAAGGTCGGCCGCGCGGAGGGCGTGCTGGTCGGGATTTCCTCCGGCGCCGCGGTCTGGGCCGCGATCGAGCTGGCGAAGCGCCCGGAGAACAAGGGCAAGACCATCGTCGCCCTGCTGCCGGATACCGGCGACCGTTATCTGTCCACGCCGCTGTTTGCCGAATAAAAAACGAAGAAACGCAAAAATCGCTTCCGGGCTTCTGAAGGATCCCGGAAGCGATTTTTTATTTTTGAATCAGATCCCCTACGGTAAAGCCGCCGAGATACTCGCTGACGACCTTGTCCAGACCTTTCCAGAGGGGGAGGGTCCTGCACGCGGCGGCGCGGGGACAGGGCTTGCTTCCTTTCTCGAGGCAGGCGACCGGAACGAGCGTCCCGTCCGCCGACTGCAAGACCTCCAGAACATTGATCTCATTTGCAGACCTTGCCAGCCGATAACCGCCGCCTTTGCCGCGCAGGCCTTCGACGAAGCCGTCGCGGACGAGAGCCTTCACGATGCTCTCCAGATACTTTTCGGAAATCGCCTGCCGGTCGGCGGCTTCTTTGAGCGTGATATATCCGTCCTTCTGGTTCTCGGCAAGATCGACTAAAATGCGCAGCGCATAGCGTCCGCGGGTCGAGATCATCATGACAGCGTCCTCCTGCTTCGGTTTAACCTATTATACAGCAGGGTTTATAAGAACGCAAGACGGCGAAGGGGAAAAAAGGAGCGCTTAGCCTGTCGGAGAAGGCCGGCAGGGGATTTCCGGCAGGTATTTTTGAAAAATCATCCCCCCAGGGGGCTTACGCAGTCCGTGCGGATATGCTATGCTCAACACAGATCAGATGCTTGATCGGCCGTTGGATCTCCCCTCGATCCGCGTGTCTTCTTCACCTCTCCGACACGAAACGGCCAAAAATCTCTCTCACCATGACGCAGCCCTCCGAGCCGGTCCCTCGGAGGGCTGCGCGCCGTTTGGAAGGGGATACGCGGTCGGGCAGGATGTTAACATAACAAAATTACGGTAAACATTTACCCCGAGGCTGCCCGGCGGGAAGCGCAGTCAAAAAAGCTCCCGAAAGGATTTTTGACAAGCTGAAAGCCGCCGGCAGGGAATGGAAAACCTGCCGGCGGCTTTTTGCGCGGCGCTGCTGTCAGGACAGCTCCGTCTCGGTGACACAGCGGGTCTTGATCGCCTCGACGAGCCGCTGCAGGGCCTCGATGACGCGCGGACGGATATCGCCGCCGACCAGCACGAGCATCATGTCGTCGCCGACCGCGAGCTCGCCGCTGTTGACCCAGGCGCGGGCATAGCGGATGCCCGGCAGCGCGCGCGCCTGCGCCAGCGCCTGCTCGAGAGCCTCTTCGTCGCAGCTCAGGCGGAGGCCGCGCACGTCGGGTGCGCTCTCGTCACCGAGACGAACCTTCGCCCGGGCGCTCCGGCGAACGACGCCGTTGTGAAACAGGTACATGCCGCAGTCTTCGGCGCCGGACTCGCGCTTCGCCTCGCGCAGCCAGGCGTCCAGAGAGGGCGCTGAACTTTTTCTTTCGATCATGAGCAATCATCCTTTCCGACAGTTTGCACGGATTCAGCGACAGTATAGCACGCCCGGCGCCCTTTCTCAAGAGCGGCGAAGCGCCGTTTTCCGGCCGCCTCCGGGAGAATTGTTTGGCGCGGAGAAGCTGTTTTGGTTGACAGCAATTAAGATGCTCATTATACTGTAAAAGGAAGAGTTTTTTCATTGCAGAGGACGGCGCGGCAAGACTGCCGGCCGGCCCCGTCAGAAGTGGCCGGAAAGGAGCCGCCGGTCTGCCCCGCGGGGGAGAGCGGCGCGGAAGAGAGATGAGAACGAAGCGATTCAACATGACGACCCGCCTTGTCGTGATCGCGGTGACGCTGCTGGTGCTGTTCAACGCGGCGCTCGGAGCGGTGCTGCTCAAGCGCTCGGCGGAGCTGCTGAAGGACAACATCCAGGCGCGCATGCTGGACGTGGCCAACTCCGCCGCCGCGATGATGGACGGCGACGTTCTGGGCAGGCTGCAGGCGGAAGACGTCGATACGGAGGAGTATCAGGCCTGCCTTCGCTTGCTGCGCGTATTTCTCAATAATATCGACCTGTCCTATATCTACGGGATCCGCGCGGTCGGCGACAGAGAATTCGTCTTTACGATCGACCCGGAGGAGGTTTCGCCCGGCGCGTTCGGCGAGCCGATCGCTTATACCGACGCGCTCTACGCGGCCAGTCTCGGCACGCCCTCCGTGGACGAGGAGCCGTATCTCGACAGATGGGGCAGCTTCTACAGCGCCTACAGCCCCGTGTTTGACTCGGAAGGCAAGGTCGCCGGGATCATCGGCGTCGATTTCGCCGCCGAGTGGCTCGATCAGCAGGTGGCGAGCCTGATGCGGAGCACGGCGGTCCTCAGCGGCGTGTCGCTGCTGGCGGGCGCGCTGCTGGTCGTGCTGGTGACGGAGCGCCTGCGCCGCCGCCTCAAGGGCCTGTACGGGCAGCTCAACGGCCTGGCCGACAACGTGGAGGCTCTGCTGCAGGAGATCAAGACGCCGCCCGGCTTCGAGCCGGAGCTCGCCCCGGAGACGCCGCAGAAGCCGGAAGGCCGCTCCGGCGACGAAATCGACCGCCTGTCGCAGAAAATCGCGGGCATGCAGGAGGAGCTGCGCGCGCATATCGAGCTTGCTCACGCCCGGGCCTATCTCGATGTGATGACGGGCGTCGGGAACAAGAGCTCCTATCTGGATTTCATCTCCCGGCTCGAAAAGACCGAGGCCGACAGGGAAGAACGCTATGCCGTGGCGGTTTTTGATCTGAACGGGCTGAAAACGATCAACGACAACAGCGGCCATGAGAGCGGCGACGAGGCGATCCTCGACGCGGCCGGCGCGCTCAAGAGCGTTTACGGCGCCGCCGGGATCTTCCGCGTCGGCGGCGACGAATTCATCGCGGTCGTCAAGGAGGCCGACGCGGCGAAGATGGAAGAGAGCTTCGGCAAGCTGGAGGCGGCGCTCGCAGAGATCAACGAACGGCCCCGCAGCTATCGCGTCCCGCTGACGCTGTCGAAGGGCTGCGCCGTTTACGACAGGGCGCGGGACGCCTCGTACAAAGAGGTTTTCAAGCGCGCAGACGAGGCCATGTACCGCGACAAGGCGGCCTTTTACGCCCGCTCGGGCGACCGGCGCAGGCGCGGCTGAGAAATAGACGGACGGCGAAACGGCAGACGGAAACGGGACGATCCCCGCCGGGCGGGGAGAAACGGAGGACCGGCCATGACAAGATTGGAGCTCTGGGATCTGATCACCGGAGGCGGAGAGGATGAATCGCTGCTCGACGTGCTGGAGCGCGGCGCCTACGACGAGCGGGTGACGATCAATCTGCGCGAGGACACGTACTCCTTCACGCACAACACCGTCCATAAATACGCCCTTGCCCGCAAGCAGGGCGCCTTCTCCCTGCTCTACGAATACTGCGGAGAAAACCTGGTCTATTCCGAGGATAAGCCTCTTTTCCTCAAGCTGTTCGATCCGGCGACGCTGGAGCGGCGGCTGAAGGAAGCCGAGCCGAAGGGCGCGCTGGCCGGCAGCCTGCGCTTCCGTCGGCAGGACGCCACCTGGCTGTGGACGCGGCTGATCCTGGTGAGCGGGCCGGAATTCGGGCTTGAGGACGGGATCATCTACGGGTATCTGTACGATATCGAGCGGCAGAAGCTCCGTGTCGAGGGCGCGGAAGCGATGGGCAAGGCGGCGCCGCGGGTCGAGGAGCTCACCGGTCTGCCGGATTCGATGGACTTTTTCCGTCCGGCGCAGCGGCTGCTGTCGCGGCTGGGGGCCGGCTGGTGCATCCTCCATATCGAAATCGAAAAATACAAGCTCTTTGTAGACTGGTACGGCCTGGAATCCGGCCAGTATCTGATCTCCCGCATCGGCGGCATCCTCCGGCGCGAGGCGGAGGAGACGGGCGGCATCCCCGGCTATATGGGGCAGGAGAAATTCGCGCTGATCACGGTCTACGACAGGGAACGGATCGAGGCGCTGTACGCCGAGCTCAAGACCCTGATCAGCTCCGTCAGCACGATCGACGGCTTCGCGCCGCTCTTCGGCATCGCGCTGATCGACGGCAGCTCGCACCAGGTGATGGAGTATTACAACAATGCCGCACTCTCCGCGGAGGAGATCCGGCAGGATCTGCACGAGCATATCCAGCTTTACGATCCCGCGCTGCACAAGCGCAATGCGGAGGAATACCGCATCCTGCGCGAATTCCAGCGCGCGCTGAACAGCGGGGCCATCGAATTCTGGCTGCAGCCGCAGTACCGCATCTCCAACGGAAAGATCGTCGGGGCGGAGTCTCTGGCCCGCTGGCGCAAGCCGGGCGGCGGCTATATCTCTCCGGCTGTGTTCGTGCCGATCCTGGAGAAGTACAATCTGGTCACCAGACTCGACAAATTCATCTGGGAGTCCGTGTGCGTGTGGCTGCGGGGCTGGATCGACCGCGGACGCCGGCCGGTGCCCGTGTCGGTGAATATTTCGCAGGTGGACATCCTTCAGGAGGACATTCCCGGCTTTATCGACGGGCTGGCCAAAAAGTATGAGCTGCCGACGAGCTGCATCAAGGTGGAGATCACCGAGTCGGCCTACGTTGAGGACTCCAACGCGGTAAAGAACGCGGTCCGCCGCTTCCGCGAGCTGGGCTACATGGTGCTGATGGACGACTTCGGCAGCGGCTATTCCTCGCTGAACATGCTCAGCAGCCTGAACGTGGACGTCATCAAGCTCGACGCGCAGTTCCTGCGCATCAGGCCCGAGGAGATACACAAGGGCGTCAGCATCCTCGAATCCATCGTCAGCATGGCCAAGAGCCTCTCGACGCCGATCGTCGTGGAGGGCGTGGAGACGGATACGCAGCGGCAGTATCTGGCCGATCTGGGCTGCCAGTACATCCAGGGCGGAATCTACCACATGCCGATGCCGGTCGCCGATTTTGAGGAGCTTTGCAGCGACGACGCACGGATCGACGAGCAGGGGATCGACTTCAAGGCCAACGAGCAGCTCCACGCCCGCGAATTTCTGGACGAAAACCTCTACAGCGACGCGATGCTCAACAACATTCTCGGCCCCGTCGCCTTCTACTGCTGGCACGGGGAAGACGTGGACATCATCCGCTACAACGAGCAGTTTTACCGCATGGTCGGCATTGCGAACGATGAGATGGCCGAGCGGCGCTTCGCGATCCAGAAGGTGCTCTATCCGGAGGACCGGGAAGGGCTCTACTCGATGCTGAGCTTCGCCGAGGAGCACCGGATCGTCGGCGCGAAGGGCATCCTGCGTACCTACAAGCCCAGCGGCGCGCTGGTCTGGATCTCGGTGCAGATCTACTATATCCGCGAGGACGAGGAGGGGAAGAAGTACTACGTCTCCGCCGAGGACGTCACGGAGCTGCAGTATCTCAGCAGCGACCTGCCGGGCGCCTATTACCGCTGCGCCAACGACGAGAAGTTCTCGATCCTCTTCCTGAGCCAGAGCTTCCTGCACATGGTCGGCTATACCTCGGCGGAGATCAGCGGGCTGTACGACAACAAGCTCCTCAACATGGTGCATCCGCGCGACCGGGAGCTTCTGGTCAAGCAGACGGCGGAGGTCGTCGAGGGCAAGATCGAGCGGCCGACGCCCTATCGGCTGCGAAAGAAGCAGGGGGACTACGTCTACGTGGCCGAGCAGGCCCATCTGACAGACCGCTTCGGCAGCGTCTGCTGGCAGGGCATCGCCATCGACGTCACCGAGATGATGAACCTGCGCAACCAGATGAACGCTCTGTCCGACTATCTGACGGACTCGGTGCTGTTCCTCTACCGGCGCGGCGCCCGTCTGGAGTACGAGGTGGCGATCCACGGGCTGCACAAGCGCCTCGGCCTCGACGCAGAACAGTTCCAGAACGCGCTCAACGACGGCAGCTTCTGCCGCCGGATCGTCGGCGCGCGGGATCTGCCGCACGAGGAATACACGGAGCTTTTCGTGACGAGCTGCCGGGACGGCGAGCGGACGCTGGAGATCGAGATGCCGGACGGCGGCCGGATAAAGCTGCGCGTGCGCGTCGACAGGGTGGACGATCAGAGCAGCAGTCTGGACTATATCGTTATTCTGCACGAGGCGGAATGACCAAAAAAAATCATAACCACCAGTGAACTGGTGGTTTGCTCAGACCCTATAAGGGTCATTGCTTGCTAACCCCCAAGGGGGCGCTGAACAATAGCATTGCATCGATAGCGCTGCAACCTGTAAACAGGTCATACCTTTCTATCTTGCATAGTGCAGGATTGTAGTGCTATATTTGTCCCATATAAAGCCTTCTTGTAATCTGTTGATGTGTCGGCAAACCATCAGCTCAGAAACATGAAGGCTTTATTCTTTGCCAAGGCTTTTTTATCCACCCCTGGTAGAACCAGGGGTTTAATCAAGCTAAAGCGC
>JAILOS010000045.1 GCA_024690695.1 Oscillospiraceae bacterium | reverse complement strand
CGTCGGCGCGCGCCGTCGGCGGCGCGGTGCGGAAAAACCCGCTCGCGCTGCTGATCCCCTGCCACCGCGTGATCGGCGCGGACGGCTCGCTCGTCGGCTTCGCCTGGGGGCTTGAGCGCAAGGCGGCGCTGCTGCGGCTCGAGGGGCTGGACCCGGAACGGCTTGGCAAACGCCGCGAAAACTGATATACTGCTGTCTGAATTTCTGAACACGGAGGGAATATCGTGGATATTTACGAACAGTTTGAGCTGCAGGACTGCCCCTACTGCGGGGGCGCGGGTCTGCTGGAGGAGGAGCGTGGCTGGTGCTGGTACGCCGTGTGCATGGACTGCGGCGCGCAGACCGCTCATTTTGAGTACCGCCGCCCGGAGGAGCGCGCCGAGGCCGCCCGCAAGGCCGCGCAGCTCTGGAATTTCGGCAAGGTCGTGCGGCCCGATATCGGAGAATAAGGAGAAGCCCGATGACACTGGAAGAAATCTGGGAAAAAGCGCGCTCGGTCATGGCCCCCAACTGCCGGGCCTGCCCGGAGTGCAACGGTCTCGCCTGCCGCGGACAGATCCCCGGCGTCGGCGGGATCGGCAGCGGCAGCTCCTTCACCGTCTGCCGCGAGTATCTGCGCCGCGTCAAGCTGATGATGGACGTGATCTACGAGCCCGGCGAGATCGACCCGTCGATCGAGCTCTTCGGCCGTCGCTTCGCGCTGCCCGTCTTCATGGCGCCGATCGGCGGCATGACCAACAACTATAACGGCGCGATCAGCGACCGGACCTGGGCGGAGATCAGCATCCGCGGCATGGTCGACGGCGGCAGCCTGGCCTTCACGCCGGACGGGCCGAACGAGAAGCTCTTCCGCCTCTCGCTGCCGGTGATCCAGGACGTCGGCGGGCTCGGCGTGCCGACGATCAAGCCCTGGGCGAAGGACGAGCTGCTGGGCCGCCTGCGCGACGTGGAGGCCTCGGGCGCCTGCGCGGTCGCCGTGGATATCGACTCCTGCGGCAACCCGAATCTGAAGCTCGCCGGCAAGCCCGTCTATCCGATGGCGCCGGCTCTGCTGCGCGAGATCACGCAGGGGCTGCGCATCCCCTTCATCATGAAGGGCGTGATGACGGCCGCCTCCGCGCTGCGCTGCGCCGACGCCGGCTGTTACGGCATCGTCGTGTCCACGCACGGCGGCCGCGTGATCGAAGACGCGCCGGCCCCCTGCTCGATGCTGCCCGAGATCCGCGAGGCAGTCGGCAGCCGGGTGAAGATCTTCGTCGACGGCGGGATCCGCTCCGGTCTCGACGTGTTCAAGTGCCTGGCGCTCGGCGCGGACGCCGTGCTGATCGGGCGGCCCTACGTCGTCGCAGGTCACGGCGGCGGACGCGAGGGCGTCGCGCTGTACACGGAGAAAATCCTCGAAAACCTGCGCGAAAACATGCTGATGACCGGCTGCCGCAGGCTGTCGGACATCGGGCCGGAAAAAATCCGTATAGAATAAAAAGCACGGCTGAAGCCGAAACATAAAGGAGGCAACGACATGAGCAACAACGATCCGACGCCGGTGCAGCCGGGGAAAACCTGGATCTGCCCCGCCTGCGAAACCGAAAATCAGGGGACTTTCTGCGTCTGCTGCGGCGTCTCCCGCGAGGAGGCCGCCGCCGTCGAGCGCCGGAAGCAGCGCGAAGCCATGCAGCAGGGCGCGAATCCGCAGGGCGGCGCGAACCAGCAGGGTGCCAATCAGCAAGGCGCAAACCAGCAAGGCGCAAACCAGCAGAGCGCGAACCGGCAAAAGAGCTACGCACAAGCCGCAACTGAGCAAAAGCCGACTCCCGCAGAGCCGCCCGCCGCAAAGCCGAAGAGTAAAGCCGTCCCGATCCTGATCGCGGCTCTCGTCGTCGTGCTGCTGGTCGCCGGCGGCGTCATCTTCTTCCTTCTCAACCGGGACAAGGACGACGATGACGACAGGCGCTCCGGGAAGAAGTCTGATACGGAAAGCAGCGTTTCCATCGGCTTGAGCCAGAGCGAGAGCACAGCCGACGACTCTGTCACAACCGCCGGCCCGGCGACCGTCTCCGCCGACAGCATTCCCGACGAGATGACCGCCCCGGACGGCGTGTATAAGATCGCCTTTATAACCGACACCGGCAGCCTGAAGGATTTAAGCTACAACCAGTTCACCTATGACGGCGTTAAGCTCTACGCCCACGACATCGGCCTCACCTATAAGTATTACATCCCTGCCAACGGCGACTGGGCCACGGACAACGACCGCTACAACGCGATGAAGGCCGCCGTCGACAACGGTGCCGAGGTCATCGTCTGCTCCGGCTTCATGCAGGCCGGTGCCCTCGAGAAGGCCGCCAAGGAGTTCACCAACGTGAAGTTCATCTTCATCGACGGTTGGGATCTCGGATATGACAACGTCGCCCCTGTCATCTTCCGTGAAGAGCAGGCCGGCTTCCTCGCCGGCTACGCGGCCGTCATGGAAGGCTACACCAGGCTCGGCTTCTGCGGCGCCGGCGGCGGCATGAACCCCGCTGTCAACCGTTACGGCTACGGCTACGTTCAGGGCGCCGAGGCTGCTGCGGCAGTGAAGAACGTACAGGTGGACATCAAGTATTCCTTCCTTTACGGTTCCTCTTTCAGCGCCTCCCCCGAGCTGGAGTCGTTGGCCAAGAGCTGGTACAGCAGTGGGACCGAGGTCATCTTTGTCTGCGGCGGCTCCATGTTCCAGTCCGTTACGGCGGCTGCCTCCGCCACCGGCGGGAAGGTCATCGGCGTCGACGTCGACCAGTCCTTCTCGTCCGACACCGTGCTCACCTCCGCTGCTAAACGTCTTGATATGGCGACCGGCAACGCGCTGGACATGTTTTACGGCCATCATTGGAACGACCTGCGCAGTGCCTCCGGCTTGATGGGCGCGACGCAGAATGCCGTCGGCCTGCCCACCGCCACCTGGTCCCTCCGGAACTGGACCGTGCAGCAGTATGAGGACGTGCTTGACCAACTCGCAAGGGGCGAGATCACTGTCGACAGCGATTGGAGCAATCTCAAATCCACCGCCCACGTCACCATCGATCTCATCGAGTAAATGCGGCAGCGCAGCAAAAGCCGCCCTCCCCGGCATCGGGGAGGGCGGCTTTTTATGTTGAAGGAGCTTCGCTCAGGCGACGAGCCACTTGTACTTCTCCACGCTGTAGAGCGGGACGAAGGGCAGCAGGATGGGCACGCTCTTGACGTAACGCTGATACTCGGGATCCGCGCCGTAGTTCTTGTTCTGGCGGATCTCCAGACGGCGGGCGCCGGAGAACATGACGAAGATGATGCCGCTGTAGCCGAGCAGCGCGACGAGCCACTGGAAGCCCTCCACCGCGCCGATGCCGGACAGGAACACGCCGGTCCAGAAGATCATCTCGCCCAGATAGTTCGGGCAGCGGACAATGCGGAACAGGCCGGTGTCCACGAAGCGGCGGGGATTGACCTTCTTGGCTTTGTTCTTCTGGATGTCGGCCGCGGACTCGAGCGTGATGCCGCAGACCATGATGACCGCGCCGATGAAGACCATCGCGTTGTCCTCAGCCTCGTTGAGCAGGCGGAAGAAGACCGGGGAGACCTGGGTGGCGTAGAGCAGCGCGCAGGTGACCCAGATGGCGATCTTGACGCCCATCGGGACCGTCTTGCCGTCCTTGATCTCGCCGACCATGTTCTTCTTGTAGGAGCTGCTCTTGAGCTCGCGGTACGCGAGGTAACCGCCCAGACGGCAGCCGTAGAGGAAGAAGATGATGCAGCAGAGAACCGTGCCGAAGGTGAGGTTCGCGCCGAAGAGGATCAGCATCAGGATGCCGGCGCCGGCGATGGAGAAGCCGTAGCCGAGGGAGATGAACCAGACGTAGTTTTTAAAGCCGATGGAGCTGATGAGCATCGCAACCGCAAAGAGGACCAGAAATTGCCACATAGTAAGTACTTCCTTTCCAACTATTTATTGCAGCTTGAAATCGCGCAGACCCGCGCGGTGCAGGCCGAGCGTACCGGTGAGAAGCAGGATCTCGCCGAGGGTGTTGACCCCCTGCTCGATCCAGTTGGCCGCGGCGGAATTGTCCCCGCGGCTGGCGAGATACCCCATGCCCATATAGCAGAAGAAGGTGAGGACGAAGATCGGGATCAGCCAGCCCTTTTTCATCTTCGCCGCGAGAACGCTGAGTCCGCCGCAGGCGGCGCCCAGGCCCAGCACCATCATCGAGATGAAGACGACCGTTCCCTTGAACACGGCCGGCGCCGCGACGGCCATCGCCGCCTTGCGCTTCTGCGTCAGCATCAGGACGATGCCGAAGCCGAACAGCAGCAGGCCCAGGGACTGCAGGGGCATAAAGAGGGTGTTGAGCACCGCGAAATCGCAGACCCCGGCAGCGTAGAGCGTTTTCCACAGGGCCTTGAAGAAGCCCGCCAGAAAAGCGTCCACCGCGCCGGCGGCGAGGCAGGCGAAGGCGTATTTGGGCATTTTATTGTAGAGGTCGCGCTGCAGCAGCACGGCGGCGGCGCCGAAGAGGAACACGGGGATGAAATCGACCAGCCCCATGATCACGGATACGTCATAGACCTCGTTCATATCAGCCCTTGCCTTTCTCCTTGGCGCGCTTGTCGTTGATGATCTTCATCTCGGCCGCGGTGACCTCCGTGACGCCGTGCTCCTTCGCCCAGGCGACACAGCCCTTCAGCACGGTCGGCAGGAAGATGCGCGGCACGTTCAGCAGCATCTCCAGCGCGTCGTCGGTAAAGTGTACGTTCGGGTCGGTGCGGTCGGCCGCGTAGCGCACGGAGGAGAGCGTCGCGTTGCGGATCGGCAGCAGCTCCGGCACGAGGCGCGGCGTGCGGGCGAACCAGAAGTTCTTGCTGTCGCGGTAGCCGTGGCAGATCAGCACGTTCGGCCAGAGGCGGCCCTTGACGCCGTCGATGATGTTGTCGTAGAACTTCGGCTTCATCAGCACCTTGTCGATGCGCAGGATGAAGTGCGCGCCGTACTGGGAGGTGATGCCGTTGAAGTTTTTGTACGGGGGCGGATAGCAGCCGTCCTCGAGCTTGCGGCCGATGTCCTCGTCGGCGTTTTCCAGCTCGCTGACCCAGGTGCACTCAAAGACCTGATAGGCCTCGGAGACCACCTTCGGGCGCGGCGTGGAGGGGTCTTCCTGCATGCACAGGCCGTCCTCGAGCGTGAAACCGAAATTCTTCATCTTCTCGGCGGGGGTGTCGCCGGGCCAGCCCTGGGCGACGATCTTTTTGTGATAGCCGGGGCCCTCGGGCATGAAGTTGATGGCGACCTGCTTTCTTCCCGCGAGCAGATGCTGGGCGGTGTTCGAGCTGTTGCGCGCCTCGAGGATCATGGCGTAGTAGCCCTTGCCCGCGATATAGTACGGGAAGCACAGCGAGTAGGAGCCCACGGAGGTGCTGCCGTCCTCGGCCAGCGTCGAGAGCATGACGGTGGGCATCGGGATGTAAGAGCTGGTCTGATAGAAGTTGTCTACGATGCGAAGGTCTTTGAAGCTGCTCATACGGTTTCCTCTCTTTCCATCTTATACGGTTTCGTTGTTCTTTCGGATTTTCACTCGAGGCCCAGACCCTTGCAGACGTTGACGATGAAGTCCTGCACGTTCGTCACCATGGCCTTGGCGGACAGGGAGCCGCGGTCGGCCAGCTTGTTGGTCGTGAACTCCGAGATATCGACACAGTAGAAATAGACCTGTCGCACGGTCCCGTCGGGCAGGACGCGGAAGGAGGGCGTCATGTTGCCGACGGCGATCGAATGCAGCATTGTCGCCAGACACAGCACCGTTGTCGCGCCGCGGACGTGGGCGCGCATCGCGTCCTGCGCCTCGTACACGTCGCCGATCACCGGGGGCAGCGGCCCGTCGTCGCGGATGGAGCCAGCGAGCACGTAGGGCACGTGACATTTCTCGCAGGTGTAGATGATGCCGTTGTCCAGCTTCTCCCCCTCGATGAAGGCGCCGATGCTGCCGTAATACCGGGCGCGGTTGATCGTATCGAGGTGGTTGTAATGTCCGTTCGGTATGCTCTGCTGGGTGTAGATGTCCTGGCCGAGCGCGGTGTGCAGATAGGCGCCCTCGAGATCGTGCGTCGCCAGCGCGTTGCCGGCGAGGATCACGTCCACGTAGCCCGCGGCGATCAGCTTGGAGAAGGCCGCGCGCGCATCGTGGTCGAAGGCGAAGGCCGGGCCGAGCACCCAGACGATCTTGCCGTGCTCGCGGTCGTGCCGGAGCACCTCGTACAGCTCGTCGTAGTCCTTCGAGAAGGCCGTCTCGCGCGAGCGGTTCATCCGGAAAGCGAAGGTGTCCTTTTCCGAGGCTTTCTCGTCAAAGCCGTGGGCGTGCATATAGATGCCGTCCTCGCCATTTTCGGTGCGGCCGACCACGACGAGATCGCCCTTCTTCAGGCGGCGAAACTCCACCACCTGCACCTTGCCGTCCTGGTAAACGGCGACGCAGTCCATCCGACTCTCCTCAGCCAGCAGCCAGCGGCCGCCGATCTTGAAATACTCGGGGAAAATGCTCATCGCGTGGAAGCCCTCCGGGGCCACGCCGTCCGCCGGAGCGGGCTTCAGCACGGCGTCGGGCGCCAGACGCAGGGCCTCGGCGCCGAAATCGGGCTGATGGTATTCGCGCAGCTTCAAGCTCACGGTCAAATCCTCCTCTTTCTCATCGCATCGGCCGCGCGCGGCAGCCGATTTGCCTTTCCTTTCGTATTATAACACAAGCCCGCTCCGAAAGGAACAGGCTTTTGAAAAATAAATCCGGCGATGAGCGCGCACGGGCCGCCGGCGGCGTTAGGCCCCTGCGGCGGAAAGCCTTCCCCGCGGGCGGGGAAGGCGGCGGGCGACCGCAAGGGTCGCCCCTGCGGCGCGGGAGCGCGCGCAGTTTTTCGCGCCGGACGGAGGGGCTTGATTTTACCGCCGAAATAGGGTAAAGTATCAGACAGAATACAAAAAAGAGGTCTGCACGGTGAAGAATCAAAAGACAAACGAGGCGCTCATCGCCGCCTTCAAGTTTCTGCCCCTGCTGGTATTCGCTCTGCTGGTCATCGTTTTCAAGCTGGATCTGCTGCTGGCCGCGCCGATCGCCACCTTCGCGGCGATCATCGTCTATCTGCTCGTCAACCGCGGCTCCAAATTCGAGCAGGCCTTCGACCACGGCCTCGAGGCCGCGCGCAAGATCGCGCTGGTCTTCTTCATCCTGATGTTCGCCTACGGCGTGGCCGAATGCTTCATGGCCACCGGCGTCGGCGCCTCGCTGATCCTGATCGCGCTCAGGCTGGGCGTCACGGCCCGCACGATCGCGCCGATCTCCATCCTCGTCACCTGCATCCTCTCGGTGGCGACCGGCTCGAGCTGGGGCACCTTTGCCGCCTGCGCGCCGATCTTCCTCTGGCTCAACTATCTGGTCGGCGGCGACGTGATGCTGACCGTCTGCGCCATCGCCGGTGGCTCCTGCTTCGGCGACAACATCGGCATGATCTCCGACGTTACCGTTTTAAGTTGCGGCCTGCAGGACGTGAAGATCATCGACCGCATCAAGCACCAGCTCGTCTGGAGTCTCGGCTGTCTCGCCATAGCGCTGGTCATCTTCTTCCTCGCGGGCAGCCATCTGCCCAACGAGCAGGGCGACGTACAGGAGGCCATCAGCCGCATCCCGCCCGAAGCCTACGAGGCGTTGATCGCCGAGGACCGCGAATCCGCCGTGCAGCTTCTGCGGCAGGTGGAGAGCGGGGTCCCCTACTACCTGGTCATCCCGATGCTGCTGATCATCGTGACGAGCTTCCTCGGCGTCCATACGCTGCTCTGCCTCGGCGCCGGCATGCTGTCCTCGCTGCTCCTCGGCGAGCTTGCCGGCACGGTCAATCTGCACGACTGGCTGAAGCTGCTCAAGGCCGGCTTTGCCGACGCGGGCAACTGGGTCATCGTGATGATGATGTGGGTGGCGGCCTTCGGCGGGATCATGAACGCGATGGACGCCTTCGCTCCGCTGTCAAAGCTCGTCGTGCGCATCTCCCGCAGTGTGCACGGGCTGATGGGCTGGTGCGGCGTGCTGTGTCTGCTGGGCAACGCGGCCCTCGCGGACGAGGCCGCGCAGGTCGCGACGATGAGCCCGATCGTCCGCGGCATCGTCGAAAACAACGTGCAGACCGACAGCGAGGAGGACGCCTACGCGCTGCGGCTCCGGCTGGCGACCTTCACCTCCTCGATGGGCATTTACGGCTCGGAGCTCGTGCCCTGGCACTGCTTCCCCATGTTCTTCGCCTCGATCGCCACGGCCGTCTACCCGATCCTCGACGGCGGCTTCACCTCGATCGACATCATCCGGCACAACTACCTCGGTTTCCTGTTCGTCGGCTCCATCCTGCTGCTGACCTTCACCGGCTGGGACCGCTTCATCCCCGGTCTCGCTCTGCCGAAGAGCGCCCGTCTGAAGCCGAAAAACACGGCGAAAGCCGCGGAATAAACCTGCTGACGTCATAAGCACGGCGCCCCCCGGAAATCCGGGAGGCGCCGTTTTTTCGCTTTTCTGTATGAATCAGTCGCCGATATCGCCCGCGAGGAGCTTTTCGGCCATGCGGCGGGTGCCGAGCACCCAGACCAGGTCGTCCGTCTGGAGCGTCATATTCACGTCCGGACGCAGGATCGGCAGGCGGCTTCGCTGCAGGCCGAGGATCATGCAGTCGTAGTTTTCGCGCAGGCCGCTGTCGCGGATGCTGTGCCCCGCCAGAGCGGAGCCCTTCTTCACCGGGATCGCGGTGGCGAACACGCCCGTCTCCGCGTCCGGCTGGGCTTCGATATACGCGCGCAGCGTGGGCAGCTGCGGCGCGCTGCCGTCGTTCAGGCTCAGGCGCAGGGAGCGCAGGTCCTCCGCCCTCCCGAGCAGCGTCAGCGTGTCGCCCGCGCGCAGCTCCAGCGACGCGGCGGGCATGTTGAAATCCCGTTTGCCGCGCCGGACGCGGATCACGTTCACGCCGAAATCGTGGCCCCAGTTGAGCTTGCGGAGACTTTTGCCCGCCATCTCCCCGGCGCAGGCGAGCTCCTCCACGTAGAGCTTCTCGTCCAGCCACTCGGCGCCGGTCTCTTCCCCGCGCTGGAGGTTGCGCTCGTTGAAGTTGGCCATGAAGCGCGCCTCGGCCGAGATGTAGGCCGAGGACATCCAGCCGCTGCGGTTGATGAGCGCCATCACGACCGCGATCAGCGGCAGCAGCCACACGCCGCCGATGCCGAGGAAAAACTGCAGCGAGAAGAAGGCCAGCAGCGTGATCAGCAGCAGGCGCAGCGCCGTGAGCGTAATGAGCGGGAGCCGGAAGGAGCGCTTTTTGACCCAGAGCGTCGTGTACTCCGCGGAGTGCAGGTCGAGCATCGGGCGCACGAACAGCGCGATGCCGGCGAGGCAGAAGGCCAGGCTCAGCAGCTGCGCCGCCCTCTGATCCAGCGGCGTTTTCAGCAGCGCCGGATAGAGCGCCAGCCGGCCGATCAGCTGCGCGCCGGTCATCAGCACGCCGAAGATCGCCGTGCGGCGGACGTAGCGCCGCAGGAACAGCGCCCAGTCGCCGTCCTGCTCGCGTCCGGCGCTCTCTTCATCCTCGGTGTAGCGCTCCAGCTTGCCGGCCAGCTTCGCCGGCAGCAGGCGGCGGACGCCCTCGTAGATCTTGTCGGCGCCCCGGATGAAGGTCGGCGTCGTGAGCGTGGTGACGACGGAGACGGCCACGATGATCGGATAGACGTAGGCGTCGATGACGCCGAGAGACATGCCGAGCGAGGCGATGATGAACGCGAACTCGCCGATCTGCGCCAGCGAGCAGCCGCAATGCACCGCGATCTTCAGCGGCTGACCGGACAGCAGCACACCGAGCGAGGAGATCAGCAGCTTGCCGACGACCGTGACGACCGTGATGATCAGGATCGGCAGCGCGTATTTGACCAACATGGCCGGGTCGATCATCATGCCGACGGAAAGAAAGAAGACCGAGCCGAAGAGGTCCTTGATGCCGCCCGTCAGGTGCTCCACCCGCTCGGCGTGCACCGTGCCCGCCAGCAGCGAGCCCGCGAGGAAGGCGCCCAGCGCCGAGGAGAAGCCCAGCGCCTCGGCCAGCAGCACCATGCCGAAGCAGATCCCCAGCGATACGAGCAGCAGCGTTTCATCGTTCATGAAGGCCGAGGCCTTGCGCAGCAGGGTCGGGAGGATGTAGATGCCGAGGATCAGCCACAGCGCCAGATACAGCACCAGCTCGCCGAGCTGCAGCGCCAGCGCGCCGCCGGAGATGCTCTTGCTGACGGACACCGTGGACAGAATGATCATCATAAAGATACCGGCGATGTCCTCGATCACCAGCGTTCCGAACACCAGCTGCGCGAACTTCTCCTTCTGGACCCCCAGCTCGTCGAAGGCCTTGATGATGATCGTCGTGGAGCTCATCGAGAGCATGCCGCCCAGAAAAACGCTGTCCATCACGGCCCAGCCCATCGCCTGGCCGACGAAGTAGCCGACGGCGAACATGCCGACGACCTCGGTGAGCGCGGTGACGATCGCGGTGCCGCCGACGCTGACGAGCTTATGGAGGTTGAATTCCAGCCCCAGGCCGAACATCAGCACGATGATGCCGATCTCGCTCCAGGTCTCGATCGAGGCGGAATCGGCCACCGTGAAGAAATACGGCATGTAGGGGCCGACGAGAAAGCCCGCGAGAATATAGCCGAGCACCAGCGGCTGCCTGAGGCGCTTGAAGATCACGGCCACGACCCCCGCCGTCAGCAGCATCAGCGCCAGGTCGGATATCAGCTTTGGCATAACGCTCTCCCCTTTCCTGCTTGCCCGGGCCGTCCGGCCCTCAGCCGAGGCGCTCGCGCAGCTGAGCGATCAGCTCGTCGCAGACCTCGTCCATATCGCCGACGATGCCGTAATCGCAGTAGTTGAAAATCTGCGCCTCGGGATTCTTGTCCACGGCGATGAACAGCTCCGCATCGACGCCCGCGGTGTGGTTCACCGCGCCGGAGACGCCGAAGCTGATATAGAGCTTCGTTTTGACCATGACGCCGGACTGGCCGATCTGCAGCTTGTAGGGCAGGATGCCGCGGTCGTACAGCGGGCGCGTGCAGCCGATCTTGCCGCCGAGGAGCTTCGCCAGCGTGCGGTAGCGTTCGAGATGCTCGGAGTCCTTCAGTCCGTTGCCGACGCAGACGATGCAGTCGGCGTGGGCGATGTCGAGCTCGGGATCGGATTCGTCCGGGATGAAATCAAGATGCCTGCAGCGGATGGCCCCGGGGTCGAAGTCGATCCGCTCGAAAATGCGCTCGATCTGCGCTTTCGCGCCGGTCGGGGCGTATTTGAAGGTGCCGGGCCGGATCGTGCCCACCTGCGGGCGCAGCACCGGCACGGTGATGACGGCCATGATCTTGCCGCCGACCGCGGGCTCGATGAACTGGATGTCGCCGGTCTCCGGGTCGTACTCCAGCTCCATCGCGTCGGAGGTGCAGCCGGTGTCGAGCTGTACGGCGAAGCGGGGCGCGAAATCGCGGCCGTTGATCGTGCCGCCGACGAAGATGGCGGAGGGCCTGTACTTGCGCGAGAGCACCGTGAAGGCGTTGGCCCAGGCGTCGGTGTTAAAGTATTCGTAGCCGGTGCCGCCGACCTCGATGATCCCGTCGATCGCGCAGTCCTTGAGCTTTTGAAGCTGCTCCTCGGGCAGGGGGCCTAGATGGACGGCGTAGAGCCTGTCGCCGGTTCTGTCGCAGAGTCTGCGCAGCTCGCAGCAGAGCTCCAGACTCACCGGAGCGACGGTCTTCCCGTCGTGCTCGACGTAGACCCACATGTTTTTATACTCGGATTTCTGCATGGTCTGGCCTCCTTACAGTGCGCCTTTTTCCGTCAGCACGCCTATCAGCGCGCCGACGTCGCTTTTCACGCTGCCGGTTCTGATCATCTGGCCGGGCTCCGGCAGCTCGGGCGGGTAGATCTTCGGGACGATGGTGCCGGAGCCGGGCACGCCGATCTTCTGCAGATCAAGCCCGTCGATGTTGTGCTCGGTATAGGTGGTGATCGGGGCCGTCTTGGCCGCCAGATAGGCCTTCAGGCTGGGAAGCCTGCCGTAGAAATTATCCTTCTCCACGGTGAGCAGGCAGGGCAGCGTGGCCTCGACGAGCTCTTTGCCGGTTTCCAGCGTGCGCGTCGCGCGCAGCTTTCCGTCCGCGATATCGTCGATGCTGAAGCAGCAGGAGACCTGCGAAGCGTCGAAACGCTCGGCAAGCTGGGAGGCCATCTGGCCGGTGGCGCCGTCCTGGGATTCCTTGCCGCAGAAGATGAGGTCGAACTTGCCCTTCATGTCCGCCGCCTTCACGATCGAATAGCTGGTGGACAGGGTGTCCGCGCCGCCGAAGGGGCGTCCGGTGATCAGCACCGCTTCGTCGCCGCCGACGGCGAGACACTCGCGCAGCGTGCTTTCGGCCATCGGCGGGCCCATCGTGATCAGCGTGATCTCGCCGCCGAAGCGCTCCTTGACCTGTACCGCGGCCTCGAGCGCGTTCAGGTCCAGGGGGTTGGTCAGCGTCGGCACCCCGGCGCGGACCAGATTGCCGGTCTCCGGATCCATCCTGACCAGGTCGATATCCGGGATCTGCTTGACACATACGAGTATTTTCAGCATAGCGTTCTCCTTCCTGTCCTGCGTTCTCTCAGCTCCGCAGCGACGCGTCGCAAACCTTGCCGGGGTTGAGGATGAAGTCGGGGTCGAAAACCTTTTTGATTTCGCCCATCAGCCGGAACACGTCCTCGCCCACGGACTCGCGGAGATAGACCATCTTGGCGTGGCCGATCGAGTGCTCGCCGGAGACCTGTCCCTCCAGCTCGGCGCACTTGGTGTAGGCCTTGTCCATGATCAGCTTGACTCTCCTCTTGAACTCCTCTTCCTCCAGGTCGTTGGAGCAGCAGTAGATATGCAGGTTGCCGTCGCCGGCGTGGCCGAAGTTGCGGATGCGGATGCCGACCTCGTCGCCCAGCGCGCGGATATAGATCAGGAAAGCGGGGATCTTGTCCACCGGCACCACGACGTCCATCTCGTCGATCAGCTTCGTGTCGGCTTCGATCGCGGTCAGGAAGCTGGAGCGGGCGGCCCAGGCGGCCTTTTTGTTGGAGCTCGTGGCGACCACCAGCACGTCCAGCGCGCCGGCTTCCTCGGCGATCTTGCCGAGCCTGATCATCTTCTGATCCAGCTCGTCCTCGTCGCTGCCGACGAAGGTGACCAGTACGGAGGCGCCGACGTCCTCGTTTTTCACGGTCTCGGGGAAGATCGGGTTGCCGGTGAAGGCGGCCGAGGAGGTGACGATATCGGCGTCCATGAACTCGATGGACTGTGGGTCGAGGTTCGCCAGCTTGATTTTCGGGACGAAGTGGATGCAGGACTCGACGTCTCTGAAGGGAACGAGACAGGACACGTCGCAGATCGGGCTGGGGATCAGCTTCATCGTCATCTCGGTGATGATGCCGAGTGTGCCCTCGGAGCCGATCATCAGATGCAGCAGACTGTAGCCGGAGCTTGTCTTGCACACGGATTTCCCCAGCTCGATGACGCGGCCGTCCGCCAGCACGACCGTCAGCGCCAGCACGTAATCGCGCGTAACGCCGTATTTCACCGCGCGCATGCCGCCGGCGTTCGTGGAGATGTTGCCGCCGACCGTGGCGGTCTTCTCGCCGGGATCGGGCGGGTACATCAGCCCGTGGGCCAGCGCGTCCGCCGCCAGATCCTTCAGCAGCACGCCCGGCTGGATGCGCACGACGAGGTTGTCCATGTCGTAGCCGAGGATCCTGTTCATCCGGCGGGTGCAGAGCACCAGGCCGCCCGCCAGCGGCACGCAGCCTCCGACGAGGCCGGTGCCGGCGCCGCGGCAGGTGACGGGGATCCTGTTCGCCGAGCAGATCTTCAGGATCGCGGACACCTCCTCGGTGCTCTCCACGTCGACGGCCGCCTCCGGCATGTATTTGCCGTAGATCGGCATTTCATCATGGGCATAGTTGGGGTCGATATCCTCCCCCTCGAAAAAACGCTTTTCCCCGACCACCGCCTTGAGCTGTGCGGCGATTTCCGGGGTGATCCTGTTGTACTGTGCCATGCTGTATCCTCCTGTTTGAGCAATAGGTTCAGGCGTTTCCGCCCGGACGACAATTGACCGGGCCCGCGTTTTGCGGGTCCGGTCAAACGGTGATTTCGGTCAGGCGAGCAGATCGGCCAGCTTGCCGTCCTCGCCGAGGATGCCGCTCTTGCGCGCCAGCTCGGCCAGCTCGGCCTCGAGCGCGTCGGAGAAATCGATGCCGGTGACCTTCCGCTCCTCGATCAGGCGCGCCTCGATCTCGCCGGGCATGAAGATCTCCTTCACGCCGGTGGCGGTGCGGCTGTTCTTGAGCAGGCTCGCGTAGAGCGAGGCGTGCTCCTTGAAGCGCTCGACGTCGATGAAGTGCGCGATATCCAGCAGGATCACGGCAAAGCCGGTCTCCTCGGGACGCATATCCTCCACGAAGGGGATCTCCGGGCTCGTGAGCGCGTCGGACAGGACGCCGCCGAACATATCCACGAACACGGCGAGGCCGTAGCCCTTGTGGCCGCCCATCGGGCGCACGCAGTACGCGACGTGCGGATCGGTGGTCGGGTTGCCGTCGTAGTCGTTGGCCCAGTCCGCGGGGATCGGCTTGTTCTCGCGGCGGTAGGCCTGCACCTTGCCGATGGCGACGCCGCTGGTGGACACGTCGATGACGATCGGGCGGTTCGGATTCGTCGTGGGGCAGCCGAGGATGATGGGGTTCGTGCCGATCAGGCGGTCCGCGCCGCCGTAGGGCGCCATGCAGGGATAGGTGTTGCTGACGACGATGCCGATCACGTTGTCCTCCGCCATGCGGTGGCCGTAGTAGCCGCCGCAGCCGATGTTCGCGCTGTTGCGGGCCACGCCGGCGGCCACGCCGTACTTGCGGGCGCGCTCGAGCACCGCGTCGTACACGCTGTTGACGGCCACGATGCCGGAGCCGCCGCCGCAGTCGAAGGTGAGGGAGGCGTCCGCGTCCTTCACGCAGCGGAAATCGGGCTTCGCCACCAGAGCGCCGGCCATATACTGCCGCAGGTAGATGCACAGGCGGGACAGGCCGTGGGAATAGGTTCCGGTGAAGTCGGAGTGTCTGACGACGGCGGCCAGCGAGGCGGCGTCGCTTTCGGAAACGCCCTGCGCCATGACCAGGCGCTTGATCAGGGTCAGTTCCTGCTCGTAAGAGAGATGGATCATCGCTTGTACCTCCAATATCGTTATGAATTTTGAATTTCTACCCTGTGGTTTATTCCGCGGGGGGATCAGCCGCCCGCAGCGGCCGCGAGGCCGAGCGGGTCGACGCCGAGAACGATCAGTCCGCCGAGGACGAGGATGGAGATCAGGCAGTAGATCAGGCAGGGCAGGGCGTTGGTCTTGATGATCTTGCCCTCGTTGCCCATCGTGCCGGTGGTGGCGCAGGCCGCCACGACGTTGTTGACGCAGATCATGTTGCCGGCGGCGCCGCCGATGTTTTGCAGGGCGACGATCAGCACCGGGCTCATGTGCACCAGCGTTGCGGTCTGGAACTGGAGGCCGGCGAACAGCGTGTTGGACACGGTGTTGGAGCCGGACATGAAGGCGCCGAGCACGCCGATGACCGGCGCGATGATGATGTAGGCGCCCTTGAAGACGTTGGCCAGCGCCTCTGCCATGACGAAGAGCATGGACTTGCCGCCCATCACTTCAGCGGCGTTAATGCCGGTGTTGCGGTAGATATAGACCATCGAGACGCCGAAGAACAGGGCGATAGCCGCGCCGAGGCACTGCTTGCCGGTGTCGGCGATGGATTCCTTGACCTTCTGCCAGGGCATTTTGTGCAGGAAGAAGGTGAGGATACAAACCAGAATGAAGGGGAAGATCCCGGGGTTCCAGCCCCAGTTCCAGGCCCACTTGACCTCCTCTCTGCCGAGGATGCCGCTGATGCCGACCTTGAAGGCGTCGCCGGTCAGCAGGGTCTTGAGGCCGAACCAGTTGAGGCGGGTGGCGACGAGAATCAGCGCGATCAGCACGTAGGGGATCCAGGCCAGGACGGCGGACATGCCGTTGTCCACGTCCCGCTTGACCTCCTGCTTCGACAGCCAATCGCTGTGCCAGTTCTCACGCGGCTCGAAATCCCAGACCTCCTTCGGGCAAAGGAAGCCCTTCTTCGCGGCGAAAATGACGACGAACAGCGTCAGGATCGCGCCGACGAGAGACGGGAACTCCGGCCCGAAGACGAAGGCCATCAGCAGGAAGAACGCGTCGAACACGATGGCGGTAAAGAGCGCAAAGGGCAGCGCCGCGAAAGCTTCCCGGCCGGATTTCTTCTTGCCGAACAGCCGGCACATGACGAAGACGCCGCAGAACACGACGAACAGCGCACAGGTGGCCTGGCTGATGGCCGAATACTTTGTCAGCGCCATCGTGTAGGCCTCGGCGCTGCCGCCCAGCTCGGTGACGGACTGAGAAACGATGGTCGCCGCGGTGTTCGTCGGCGTGCCGACGGCGCCGTAAACCACCGGGACGCTGTTGTAGATCAGCGCGACGATGGCGGCGCACAGCGGCGGGAAGCCGAGGCTGATCAGCAGCGGAGCCGCCAGTGCGGCGGGGGTGCCGAAGCCGGCCGCGCCCTCGATGAAGGCGCCGAAAACGAAGCCGACGATGATCGCCTGAATGCGGCGGTCGGGGTTGACGTTGTTGAACACGCGCTGAATGGCGGTGACGGCGCCGGAGTGCTTGAGCGTGTTCATGATGAGGATGGCGCCGAAGATGATCACGAGGGTGCCGATAGCCTCCAGGAAGCCGTCGAGCGCCCAGGCGGCCGCGGTGGTGAAGTCCTGTTTCCAGTAGAGCAGTGCGATGAGGAGCGCAACGGCCCATCCGATGGGCAGTGCGATCTTCGCGGGCTTATTGAAGGCGATCATCAGAACGATGACGAGCAGAATGGGGACGGATGCGATCAGCGCGGTCATGCGGCATTCTCCTTTTTCTGTTTTTTGCCAAAAAAGCGGGATTTCAAGCCGGTCCTGTACAAAGGATACCATACGGGCGGAGTATTTACAATCACATTCAACGAGAAGTGTGCGTTAAGATTATCACAACTTGTGCAGCCTGACAAACGCGCCGATATTCCGACCTCGTCCGGCAAGCTTCCCGCAGACGATCCGCGGCATGCTCCGGCGGATCGGAAAGAGCGGCAGATCCGTATCCCGGGCTGCCGGAGGGATGAAAAGGCAGGGAGCCGAACGCTCCCTGTCTTTTCCTTACGCACACTCGCCGTCGCCTGTCCTGCCGGGGCGATCCGGCCATGCCCTCTTCCCTTTCTTACGGCCGCTTCGGTCTTTCAGGCGGGCAGGGGTGTCTCCCCCGCAGGATTTACACCCTCTCAATGCGGATGACGTTTGTGCTGCCGCTCTCGCCGCTGGTGTTGCCGCCGGCCACGACCACGGTGTCGCCGGGATCCAGAGGCAGCGCCTCGCGCGCCGCTCTGAGGGCGTAGTAATACAGCACCTCCATGTTCGGGAACTGCTCGGTCAGCAGCGGCACCACGCCCCAGCTCAGCGCCAGCTTGTACCAGGCCCGTTTGCCGGTGGCGAGGCCCAGAATCGTGATCGGCGCGCGGAAGCGCGAGACCGTGCGCACGGTCAGGCCGCTGAGTGAGGTGACGACGATCGCCCTGGCTCCAAGGTCGACGGCCATCGTGCAGGCGGCGTCTGATAAGCTCAGCCGGGCCACGTTCAGCCCGTTGAGGCGCATCTCCCGGTAGACCTCCGGCTTCTCGCTCGAGGGTCCGATCGTGCAGACGATTTTTGTTTTTCTCGTGGCTTCTTCATAACGATTGGGTTTGTTGTTTCCAGTCATGCAAAAAATAGCTGACTGCCAGCAGATCGGCGCAGCCGCCCGGGGAGAGATTTCTGCGTATAAAAATCTCGTCGAGCTGTCGGACGCGCTCCATCGTCGGGAGGACGTTTTTCCGCAGCTCGTCCCTCAGATGGGAGCTCATCTCCCGGGCCAGCGCAAGCCCTCCGCGCTTGATCATATTGGTGTCTTCGCCCCGGGCGATCAGATACAAAAGCGTGATCACGCCCGCGTCGTTGCGGCTCATGCCCTCGTCGAGGCAGGCGTCCAGGATCGGCAGCCCGGTCTCCCGCACGGCGGGCAGGCCCGCCGCGACCTCGCCCCGGATCCCGCGCAGGCCGCTGTGCAGATACAGCCGCTCCCCCGCCGTGCGCGCCGTTTTGCCTTTTTCCAGAAGGGTGAAATCCGCCTCGACGGCGTCCGCGCAGAGCGCGGCGCAGGCTTCGGCGATGCGCTCGGGCTCGCCGCAGGGCGCCTCCGGCTGCCAGAGGCGGCCGATCGCGCCGCAGATCGTGCCGAGCGTGAAGATCGCGCCCTTGTGGGTATTGACGCCCCGCGTGGCGGCAAGCATCTTCCGCTCCGCCTCCATCCCCAGCGCGCGCATGCGGGTGAAGGCCTCCCGCGCCGGAAGCTCCGCCGTCTCCGCGCCGGCAAGGAAGCAGTCCTTCCAGTAGCCCCGGAGCGCCGAGGCGCTCATCTGAAAGGACAAGAGCGTCATGTCCAGGTGGGCGCCGTTGTTGTTCCGGTCCACCAGACCGGGCTTCGGCGTCGTCGCGACCTCCTCGAGCAGCGCGTGCGTGACCGTCGCGTCCACGCGCTCCGCGTCCGCGGCGAGAAGTCCCTCGCGCAGCAGGCTCGTCACGGCGGCGTTCAGCTCTTCCAGACTGTGCAGACGGCGCGAGGCGCAGCCGCGCCCGACCGCGCCGCAGACCAGGCAGCGGCGTTCTTCTTCCCGGGCGAGCTTTTGCCCGTCGAGGCCGATCACGTCCATGTCGAACAGGCGGCCCATCGGGCTGCCGTCCTCGATCCGCGTGCAGATCTCCTTGACCGCCGCGGCAGACGCCTTGACGGTGCAGAGAAACTCGTTTCCCGTGTCGGCGTGCGTGAGCTGGCGGGAGACGCAGACAACGCCTGCCTCGCCGAGCGCATCATCCAGCATCCGCAGGCCCTCGCTGAAGGCGCGGCGGATCAGCGGGCTGTTTTTGACGGGACCGGGGATGTTCATGGTAAAGGAGATCAGCGGGCGGGCAAGCTGCTTCAAAAGCTGCCGCTGCGCTTCGGCCCGGCGCTCCCGGGCCTCCAGCACCTCCTGCAAAGTCACTTCTCTCATCAGTAGTGCCTCGCCTCGTCCATCGCGCGGATGGCTTTGACAACCGGCCCTGCCTCCGCGCTTTCAAAGTACCGCAGACTGCTCTCGGGCAGCATGAAGGCGGCTTTTTCGAGCTGCCCGTCGTGGATCGCCTGCCGCACGGAGCTGGCGCTGACGATCTCGCCGCGGAGCTCAAGCCGGGGGATCATGCAAAAGTCCACGCCCAGCTTCGGCAGCTCGGCGGCCATGGTCTCGTTGTAGAGCGACGTCACATGGCTGCTTTTCTCTTCTCCGGCATAACGCGCCGTGACGCCCAGCGCCGAGGCGATCTTCCCGAACACGGCCAGGTCAAGCTTCGCATGCGCGAGGATCGCCGCGTCCTCGTCCCGCAGGAAATAGCTGGGGAAGGTGGCGGAGGAGATGATATAGGGCCCGGAGTCGTGCAGGATCACGTTTTTCAGATCGGCGATCCCCTCCCGCACCAGCTGCCTGCGCACCGCGAAGGGGATCGGCCCCGCCTCCTCGCTGAGCAGAAACAGGTGCAGCCAGTCGTTTTCCGCGGCGGCCCGCTCGATCAGAAAGCGGTGGCCGCGCGTGAAGGGGTTGGCGTTCATCACCACAGCCGCGCTTTTCCCCTCGCGCCGCGTCTTTTCCAGGCTTTTCAGATAGCGCGGGAAGCCGTCGCGCCTGTTTTCCATAAACACCAGCTCGCCCTCCACCCGGGCGATCTCGTAGAAGCCCAGATCCCGGAAGATCCGGTCGTTTTTCGCCTTGGTGTAGAGAAAGACGTGGCCGTTGCCCCGCTCCATCTGCTTTTCCAGCAAATGGCTCACCACCTGGTTCATCAGACCCTCGCCGCGGTGCTCGGAGGACACGGCCAGACAGCGCAGCGTATTTTTATAGCTGCTGCCCACAGCGATCAGCGCGCCGTCCTCGTCGAAGACGCCGCAGCTGTAATCCAGATTTTTGTCCCGGCGGATGCCCTCGGCGCGCAGCAGCTCGTCCATCATCGCCTGCGTGCGGGCGTCCCGCGGGAAGATCTCTCCGAGTGAAGCCATGTTGCTTTCCTTCTTTCAAAAGGATCCCCCTGATGGCGAGACCAGGGGGATCGGATAGTGTGGTTCGGATGTGCGGATGATTAGATGGGCATGATCCCGATGAGGACGGCGAAGAGCATGCAGAGGATAGAGAAGATCCACACGTAGAAGAAGCTGTTCTTGATGTGGTCTTTGATATCCACCTCGGCAAGGCCGGTGCCGAGCAGCGTCGCGGGTACCATCGGGCTGATGAAGGTGGCGCAGTTGCGGCAGACGACCATGGCCACGGCGATGGGCAGCGCCTCGACGCCGAAGGCCTGACCGATGCCGATGATGACCGGCATCAGGCCGTAGAAGTAGCTGTCGGTGTCGAAGGCCAGCGCCAGCGGCACGGACAGGAAGCCGATGACCAGCGGCAGGTTCTGACCCAGGAAGGCGGGCAGAACGCCGGAGACCAGACCGGCGAGGCAGCGCACCACGGACGGAATGGCGTCCTCGGGCAGCTCCATCACCTTGGCGGAAATGACCTTGCCGTCGGCGCCGATGCTGGAGGTCAGAACGCCCATCAGCACCGCGGCGCCCATCAGCGTGGAGCACATCATCAGAGCGGGACCCGCGTGGAGGTTGATGATCTTCTTGTGCATCTTGGCGGTGAAGCCGTAGTTGACGAAGAGCGCGATCGCACAGCCGACCATGAACGGGAAGTAGGTGGGCAGATCAAAGCCGTCGCCCCAGATCAGCAGGAAGATGACGCCGATGGTCAGCAGAATGTTGAAGAGAAAGAGCTTCGGACGGGCAAGCTCGTTCTCGGCGGTCTCGGCCGTCTCTTCAAGCTCGACGTCGCCCTCGATCTCGGCCAGCTTGCCGTGCAGACCGGCGCCGCGCTTCTTTTCCTGGAAGCCGGTGAACACGGCATGGGCCAGAGCCAGGACGATACCGAAGATCTGGATGGGCAGGATGGTCTGCCACAGGCTGCCTGCTTCAATGCCCAGAACGGAGGCGGCACGCATGGTGGGGCCGGCCCAGGGCATCAGGTTCAGAACGCCCATCGCCAGCACCGCGATGCGGAGCAGGGAGGTCTTTCGCATGTGCATGCGCTTGAAAACGGGCAGCATAGCGGGGACGACGATGCAGAAGGTGGAGGCGCCGCCGCCGTCCAGGTGGCCGATCAGGGCAATAACGGCGGTCATGACGCAAACGCCGACCACGCTGTCGCCCACGAGCTTCATGAGTTTGTTGATGATGACGTCGAACATGCCCGCATCCGTCATGATACCGAAGTACAGAACGGAGAACACGAACAGAGCTGCGGTGGGGCCGGTGCTGGAAAAGCCGGATTTGATCATGGCGGAGAAGTTCTCGCCGGTGATCCAGCCGGAGATGATCAAGATCAGAGCCAGAACGGTGGGCCAGACGATAAAGGCGATGGCCGGCTGGGTCTTGCTCTTGAACAGGGTGACAACGATGGCTACGATAGTCAGTAAGCCAAGGATGCCGACTACGGTTGTACTCATGTTTTTCCCTCGCTTTTCTCATGAATTTTCGGGAGCAGCCGAAGCTGTCCTTAAAGTACCGGAACAGAAACCGGAAGACTCAGTCTTCGTCCAGGGTGTACGGTTTGATCTTGCGGACAACGTCCAGGATCGTGCCGTCGCGCGCCTCGAGCACGGCGACGACCTTGTCCTCCCACTGCAGATCGTCCGGGCGGCCGACCAGCGAGTAGGCCTTTTCCTTCAGCTCCTCGACCGGGACGTGCTTGATGCCGGCCGCGTCGAGACACTCAATGAGGTCGGGACGCAGGGGGTTGACCGCGATGCCGTAGTCCGTGACCAGCACGTCCACGCAGTCGCCGGGCGTCGTGACGGTGACGACATGCTCGCAGACCGTGGCCATGCGGCCGCGGATCAGCGGGGTGACGATGATGCAGCACTTCGCGCCGGCCGCCGTGTCCGGATGGCCGCCGGGCGCGCCGCGCAGCACGCCGTCGGAGCCGGTGAGG
>JAILOS010000125.1 GCA_024690695.1 Oscillospiraceae bacterium | reverse complement strand
GGGGCGCTGAGCGCGGGCGTGGAATACCCCGGGCTCCGGCTCGCCGTGCTGACCGACGCACAGCTCCTGCGCCGCCGCGAGAAAAAGACGGCGCGCAGGGCCCTGCCGCCCGGGCGGCTGCGCATCGACTCCTGCGCCGATCTCGCGCCCGGCGACTACGTCGTGCACGAGACCCACGGCATCGGCCGCTTCGAGGGCGTGGTGCCGATGCAGACCGACGGCGTGACGAAGGACTACATCAAGATCCGCTACGCGGGGACGGACGTGCTGTACGTGCCCGCGACCCAGCTCGACGCGGTGTCGAAATACACCGGGGCCGGCGAGGACAAAAGCGTCCGCCTGTCGAAAATGGGCGGCGCGGAGTGGGCGCGCACCCGCTCGCGGGCCAAGGCCTCGGCCAAGGACATGGCCAGGCGCCTGATCGCCCTCTACGCCGAGCGCCAGCGCCTGCCGGGCTTCGCCTTCTCGCCGGACAGCGAGTGGCAGCGCGAATTTGAAGAGAATTTCGGCTACACCGAGACCGAGGATCAGCTCCGCTGCACCGAGGAGATCAAGCGCGACATGGAGCGCCCGGTGCCGATGGACCGGCTGCTGTGCGGCGACGTGGGCTTCGGCAAGACCGAGGTCGCCCTGCGCGCGGTGATGAAATGCGTGCTCGACGGCAAGCAGGCGGCTATCCTCGTGCCGACGACGGTGCTGGCCCAGCAGCATTACCAGACCGCGATGCAGCGCTTTTTCGGCTTTCCGGTGTCGATCGCGGTGCTCAGCCGCTTCCGCAGCGGCAGCCAGAGCGCGAAAACGCTCGCCGATCTCGCCTCCGGCCGCTGCGACCTCGTGATCGGCACGCACCGCCTGCTGTCGAAGGACGTGCGCTTCAAGGACCTCGGCCTGCTGGTCGTGGACGAGGAGCAGCGCTTCGGCGTGACGCACAAGGAGCGGCTCAAGGAGCTCTCGCGCGGCGTGGACGTGCTGACGCTGTCCGCGACCCCCATCCCCCGCACGCTGAACATGGCCCTGTCCGGCATCCGCGACATGTCCACGATCGACGATCCGCCGGAGGACAGGCTGCCGGTGCAGACCTTCGTGATGGAGCACGACTGGGGCGTGATCGCCGACGCGATCCGGCGCGAGCTGCAGCGCGGAGGGCAGGTCTACTACCTGCACAACCGCATCGACGACATCGAGCGCACCGCGCGCCGGGTCTCCGATCTGCTGGAGGGCGTGACGGTGGGCGTCGCGCACGGACAGATGGACAAAAACGCGCTCGCCGCGGTGATGGAGAGCGTGTCCGCCGGGCAGACGCAGGTGCTGGTATGCACGACGATCATCGAAACCGGCATCGACATCCCGAACGTCAACACCCTGATCATCGAGGACGCCGACCGGCTGGGCCTGGCGCAGCTGCACCAGATCCGCGGGCGCGTCGGCCGCTCGACGCGGCGCGCCTCGGCTTATCTGACCTTCCGGCGCGACAAGGTGCTCACCGAGGTGGCCGAAAAGCGGCTCAACGCGATCCGCGACTTCGCGGCCTTCGGCTCCGGCGCCAAGATCGCGATGCGCGACCTGGAGATCCGCGGTGCGGGCAATCTGCTGGGCGCGGAGCAGTCGGGCCACATGATCGACGTGGGCTACGATATGTATATGAAGCTGCTGAACGAGGCGGTGCTGGAGGCGCGCGGGATCGAGGTCGAGCAGCGCGCCGAGTGCTCGGCGGATCTGGCCGTGGCGGCCTCGATCCCCGAGAGCTACGTTCCCTCCTCCGGGCAGCGGATGGATCTCTACCGGCGCATCGCGCTGATCCGCAGCGAGGAGGAGGCCGACGACCTCACCGACGAGCTGATCGACCGCTTCGGCGATCCGCCGCCGGGCGTGAACGCGCTGATCCTCGTGGCGCTGCTGCGCGGCGAGGCCGGGCGCGCGGGCGTGACCGACATCGACCAGAAGGCGGGCTTCCTGCGCTTTACGCTGAAGGATTTTCGCATGGACAAGGTCAGCGCGCTCTACGCGAGACCCGAGTACAAGGGCCGGCTGCGCGTGGAGGCGGGCTCGAAGCCGCGCCTCAGCCTGCGCGTGAAAACCGCCGCCCGCGTCGTCGAGGAGGCGCGCCGCTTCGTCGCCGACTGGAGCGGCGCGGGGGCGTGCGGCGTTCCGTCCGCCCCGCAGGGATAAGCATCCCGAAGCGCCCGCGGTCTCGCGGAAACGCCGCGGCGATCCCGCAGGGGCGGCTATCAGCCGCCCGCCGTTCCTGCCTTCCCCGTCCGCGGGGAAGGCTTTTCCAACGCAGGCGCCCGACGCCTCCGGCGGCGAAACGGATTTTTCTTGAGTTTGCCGTCAACTTGTGGTATACATAGGGGGAACGTTTTCGGAAAGGAAGACTCGAACATGAAAAAACTGCTGATCGGGATCCTTGCGGTCCTTCTTGTTTTCGGCGGCGTGATCGCCGCGACGACCGGCGGGCGCGGCTCCTTCGAGGTGCCCGAGACCCCCGCGCCGGCGGACAAAGCCGGGCAGACGGGCGCGGAATCGGACGCTCTCTTCCCGCTGGTCGATATGGAAAAGCTGCACGCCCTCTATCCCGAGGACCGGGTTTACGCGACGGTCGGCTCGAAGGAGATCTCCTGGGGCGAATACTACGAATGGCTCGGGACCTACGTGCTGGGCTATGAAACGATGATGGAAGAGGCCGCCTCCTACGGCATGAGCTACACCTGGGACATGGACGCGGGCGGCGTCACGCTGGCCGAAGCGCTGGTCGGCGGCGTCAACGACAATCTCTTTAACTGCAAGGCCTCGGAGCTCTTTGCCGAGGAACTCGGCGCCTCCGTCAGCGAGGAAGAGCTCGAAGCTGCCAAGCGGGAGGACATGCTCCTGTATCTCGGCGAGGGCGCTTCCGAGGCAGACTGGCAGCAGCTGCTCTCCGAGAATTTCATGACCGAAAGCATGTACCGCGCGACGATGCGCGCCTCGCTCGCCGCCAGCGCGGGCTTCAAGCAGCTCTACGGCGAAAACGGCGAAAACTATCCCGACGACGAGGTCGCCGCCTATTTCGGAGACATGGGCTTCTACCGCTGCAGCCATATCCTGATCACGGTTCCCGAGGACGAGGTGATGGCCGAGTCCGCCGCGACGACCGCCGCGGAGATCAGCGAGCAGCTGCGCGCGATCGAGGACCCGGACGCGCGGCTCGCGCGCTTTCTCGAGATCCGCGACGAGCTGGACGAGGATCCGGGCCAGGCCGCTTATCCCGACGGCTATCTGTTCCAGCCGAACCAGGGCGTCGACGAGGCCTTTGAAGCCGCCGCTCTCGCGCTCGAGCCGGGCGAGGTGTCCGAGCCGGTGCGGTCCGAGTTCGGCTGGCACGTGATCATCCGCCGCCCGCTGGAGGGGAGCGTGCTGCTGCCCAGCGGCCAGACCATGGGCGGCTATCTGGCGAACCTCGCATACGGCGAGAAGATGGACGCGTTCCTGGCCGGGCTGAGCTTCGAGCTCGCGCCGGGCTGCGAGAAGGTCGATCTGCTCGCGCTGCTGCAGGAATGAGCCTCTTTGAAAATTCCTGAAAATTTTGCTTGCATTTGCCGAAACGGTCTGCTATTATAATAAAGCTTCATTTCACACAAGCAAGGAGGTGCTTCAAATATGGCAAAGTGTCAGTTCTGCGACAAGGATCTGGCCTTCGGGATCCAGGTCAGTCACTCTCACAGACGCTCCAACCGTACCTGGAAGCCGAACGTGAAGCGCGTCAAGGCCATCGTGGACGGCTCCCCCAAGCACGTCTACGCCTGCACCCGCTGCCTGCGCAGCGGCAAGGTCACCCGCGCTGTGTAATTCAACATTACCCGATCAAAGCCTGTCGATGCAAACGACGGGCTTTTTTCGGTTTTATACGGAAAAGCCGTCCGGCGAACGACGCCGAACGGCAAAAACGGGAGCTTCTTCGGAAGCTCCCGTTTTTTTGCGCGGATCGCGCTCTGAGGCGCGGACGTCCCTATTCCTCCGGTTCCGTCAGCAGCGCGTCGGCGCAGCGCAGGCCGTCCACGGCCGCGGAGGTGATGCCCCCGGCGTAGCCCGCGCCCTCGCCGCAGGGGTAAAGGCCCCGGATCGAGGCGCGGCAGCGCTCGTCGCGCGGGATGCGGATCGGCGAGGAGGAGCGCGTCTCGGGCGCCGTGAGCACGGCCTCGGGATCGTCGAAGCCCCTGAGCTTCCTGCCGAGCGCCGGGATCGCCCGCTCCAGCACGCCGGTGATGCGCTCGGGCAGGACCTCGCGCAGCTCGCACCAGACGACGCCGGGCCGATAGCTCGGAAGCACGGCGCCGGGACCCTCGCTCGGCCGCCGCGCGAGAAAATCGCCGACGAGCTGGGCCGGTGCGCGGTAATCGCCGCCGCAGGCGTAGGCCGCCCGCTCGATCGCCCGCTGCCAGCGCATGCCCGCGAACACGCCCTCGCCGGGGAAGTCCTCCGGCCGCAGCGTGACCAGCAGCGCCGCGTTGGCGTTTTCGCCGTCGCGCCGGGAGCCGCTCATGCCGTTGGTGACGACGCCGCCCTCCTCCGAGGCCGCGGCGAAGACCTCCCCGCCCGGGCACATGCAGAAGGTGTAGGCGCTCTCGCCGTCCGGCAGGCGCACGTTCAGCGAATAGTCCGCCGCGGGCAGCGCCCCGCGCTCGCGCCCGTACTGCGCAAGGTCGATCGCGCGCTGGCGGTGCTCGATGCGCACGCCCATCGAGAAGGCCTTCGGCCGCATCTCGACGCCCTGGGCGTACAGCCGCTCGAAGGTGTCGCGCGCCGAGTGGCCGACCGCGAGGATCACGCGGCGGCAGGGCAGCGTATAGACCCCCTCCGGCCCGCGCACCTCGAGCCCCGCGACGGCGCCCTCGCGCAGCACGAGCCGCTCGAGGCGGCTGCCGAAGCGCACCTCACCGCCGAGCGCCTCGATCGAGGCGCGCAGCCGCTGCACCACCTCCACCAGCACATCGGTGCCGATGTGGGGCTTGGCCTCGGTCAGCACGCTCTCGCCCGCCCCGTGCGCGGCGAAGTCCTCCAGCACGGCGCGGATGCGGCGGTCGTGGGTACCGGTGTTCAGCTTTCCGTCGGAAAAGGTGCCGGCGCCGCCCTCGCCGAACTGGACGTTGTTCTCCGGGTCCAGCGCCCCGCCCGCGCGAAAAGCCTCGACGGCGGCGCGGCGCGTCGGCGCGTCCTGTCCGCGCTCGAGCACGATCGGCCGCGCTCC
>JAILOS010000100.1 GCA_024690695.1 Oscillospiraceae bacterium | reverse complement strand
CACGCAGGTTGCGCCCGATGGTCAGGCTCTGGCCTTCGTTGACAAAGCGGTGCAGCGACTCGGCGCCCTCGCGTCCGGCCGCGATCGCGTCGATGGCAAACTTCGAGCCGGTGTAGACGTCGCCGCCGACGAAGATGTCGTCCTGCTCGGACTGATAGGTGACAGGATCGGCAATGGCGTTGCCCTTCTTGCCGGTCTTGAGCGCGCCGATATCCAGTCCGCCCCAGTCGATCGCCTGACCGACAGCGGCGAGGACGGAATCGACCTCGATGGTCTCGAACTTGCCGGTGCCCACGGGAGCGCGGCGGCCCTTCTCGTCGGGCTCGCCCAGCTCCATGATCTCGACCATCAGCGCGGCGACCCTGCCGTTTTCGCCGATGATCTCGGTGGGGGCGTTGAGGAAGCGGAACTGCACGCCCTCGGCCTCGGCCTCGGCGGCCTCGTCCCTGTCGGCGGGCATCTCGTTCTTCGTGCGGCGGTAGATGATATAGGTCTCCTCGGCGCCGAGACGCACGGCCGTGCGGCACACGTCCATCGCGACGTTGCCGCCGCCGATGACGGCGCACTTTTTGCCGATGGCGGGCTTGCCGCCGAGGTTCACCTCGCGCAGGAAGTCCACGCCGCCGTATACGCCCTCGAGCTCCTCGCCGGGCAGGTTCAGCTTCGCGCTCTTCTGCGCGCCGATGGCGAGATAGAAGCCCTTGTAGCCCTCCTCGCGCAGCTGCTGGATCGTCACGTCCCTGCCGACCTCCACGCCGCAGCGGAAGGTCACGCCCATCTCGCGCAGAATGTCGATCTCGGCGTTGAGCACGTCCTTCTCCAGACGGAAGTTCGGGATGCCGAGCGTCAGCATGCCGCCGGGGACCGGATTGCGGTCGAACACGGTGACGGGATAGCCCTTCTCGGCCAGGTAGTAGGCGCAGCTCAGGCCCGCGGGGCCGGCGCCGATGACGGCGATCTTCTGCGGGTAGGGGCGGCCGATCTGGTTGACCATCGGGGGAATGTAGCGCGTCTCCTCGTGCAGGTCGTGGTCGGCGATGAAGCGCTTGACCTCGTCGATCGCGACGGCCTCGTCCACGTCGCCGCGGGTGCATTCGGCCTCGCAGCGCTTGTTGCAGATGCGGCCGCAGACGGCGGGCAGCGGGTTTTCCTTCTTGATGAGCTTCAGCGCCTCGGTATAACGGCCCTGGGCGGCCAGCTTCAGATAGCCCTGGACGGCGATGTGGGCCGGGCAGGCGGTCTTGCAGGGGGCGGTGCCGGTCTCCGCCACGTCCTCGTGGTTCGTGCGGTAGTCCACGTTCCAGGCGCGCTTGCCGATGAAGGTGTCGCTCAGCTTGGTGTAGCGGCTCTCCTCGAGCGGGGTCTTGGTGCAGAGCTTCTGGCCGAGCTTGAGAGCGTTGGCGGGGCAGTTCTCCACGCACTGGCCGCAGGCGACGCACTTGGCCTCGTCCACTTCGGCCACGTAGTTGGAGCGGATCACGTCCCGCGCGCCGAACATCAGACCCACGCGCAGGCCGAAGCAGGCGCAGGAGCAGCAGTTGCAGATCGCGGAGCTCTCGCCGGCCTCTTCGATGTTGGGCATGTCGTGCATCAGGCCGTTCTGCTCGGCGCGCTTGATGATCTCCCAGGCTTCCTCGCGGGTGATCTGTCTTGCGCGGCCGGTTTTGATGTAGTGCTCGGCGCCCTTGCCCATCTGCACGCACATGTCCTCGTCCAGATGGCCGCAGCCGTCGCCCAGCGAGGTGCGGGACGCGCGGCAGGAGCAGGGCGAGACGGAGAAGACGTCGTACTTGTTGAGGTAGTAGGACATCCGGTCGTAATCCTCGACGTCGGGGATGTCCTTGAGCGCCTCCTCCACCGGCACGACGCGCATCAGGCCGTAGCCGTTCGGGAGGATGGGGGTCATGTTCTGCATGCGGATGCGGGTGTACTCCTCAAAGGCGCGGCCCACCTCGGGGTGCGTTTTCAGGAGCTCCTGGTTGTTGACCAGCATCTCCATGATGCCGGGCGCGAAGATCTGCATGTAGTAGCGGTCCTTGCCGTCGGTCTTGTCGGTGGTGCCGCGGAACACGCCGATCCAGGCCAGATGCTTGCAGAGCTTTTCGGTCTCCTCAAGGGACTTGCCGGTTTTCTTGGCGAGGTATTCGACGGTGCGCTCCTTGCGCAGACCCGCGGCGATGGCGACGTCCGCCTCGTCGTCGGTCAGGATCCCGGCCAGCGAGTAGTACTCCGGGGCGTTCTCGTCAATTTTGTTGACCATGCCCGTGAGGCCGCCGACCACCTTGCAGAGTTTTACGATTTTCGGTCTCAGTTCTGCCATATTCACTCTCTCCATGTCGTATTGTTGATGGAACGGCGCGCCGCGCCGTGTGCATACACACTTATTTTACCGTATTTTTGCGCAAAACGCAAGAACAACCCGCGCCGCCGGAAGCGGAAATCGTAAGAATTCATAAGAAGCGAAGAGGCGGTTGAAATCGGAAAGAAAAGTGTTATAATGTATAGTCATGAAATTATCTTTGTTTGGAGGCATATACTACCGTCATGGCTAAAAAGCAGTTCAAGGCCGAGTCGAAGAAGCTGCTCGACCTGATGATCAATTCCATTTACACCAACAAGGAGATTTTTCTGCGCGAGATCATTTCCAACGCGTCCGACGCGATCGACAAGCGCTGCTACCTCTCGCTCGCCGAGGGGGGCGAGGCGATCAACCGCGAGGATTTCCGCATCGACGTGATTCCGGACAAGGAGGCGCGCACCCTCACCGTGCGCGACAACGGCGTCGGCATGAGCGCCGAGGAGGCCGAGAGCAACCTGGGCGTGATCGCCCGCAGCGGCTCGCTGCGCTTCAAGGACGAGATGAACCCGGAGCAGGCCGAGGACCTGTCCATCATCGGCCAGTTCGGCGTGGGCTTCTACTCCGCCTTCATGGTCGCGGACGAGGTCACCGTGCTCACGCGCAAGGCCGGCGAGAGCGGCGTCAAATGGACCAGCCGCGGCGCCGAGGGCTACAGCGTGGAGCCGGCGGAGAAGGAGGAGATCGGCACCGAGGTCGTCATGCACCTCAAGCCCGACACCGAGGAGGAGATCTTCGGCTCCTACCTGGAGAAGTGGAAGCTCAAGGCGCTGATCAAAAAGTATTCCGACTATGTGCGCTGGCCGATCCGCATGGACATGGAGCGGCAGGAGCGCGTGGAGACCGGCGAAAAGGACGACGAGGGCAAGCCGAAATACGAGTACAGGACCGTCGTTGAAAACGAGATCGTCAACTCGATGGTGCCGATCTGGCAGCGCAGCCGCAGCGAGGTCACCGACGACGACTGCATCGCCTGGTACAAGGAGAAAAACCGCGGCCGCAAGGACCCCTGCGCGCTGATCCGCGTTTCCGCGGACGGGAACGTGTCTTACAAGGCGCTGCTCTTCGTCCCCGGCGAGGAGAACGAGAACGCCTTCGCCGGCGACAACAAGGGGGGCATCACGCTCTATTCCAACGGCGTGATGATCATGGAAAAATGCGACAAGCTCGTGAACGAGTACTTCGAGTTCGTCAAGGGCGTGGTCGATTCGCCCGACCTGTCGCTGAACATTTCGCGCGAGCTTCTGCAGCACGACCGCCAGCTCCGGCTCATCGGCAAGAACCTTGAAAAGAAGATCAAGGGCGAGCTGGAGAAGCTGCTGCGCGAGGACAAGCCGAAGTACGAGGAGTTCTACCGCAATTTCGGCATGCACCTCAAGGCCGGCGTCTGCGACGAGTACGGCCGCTACAAGGATTTCCTCCGCGATCTGCTGATCTTCTACACCTCCGAGGACACGCAGGTGACGCTGAAGGAATACGTCGAGCACATGCCCGAGAGCCAGAAGGTCATCTACTACGCCGGGTCCGACAGCCTCAAGCGCGCGATGAGCCTGCCCCAGTGCGAGCAGGTCAAGCGGAAGGGCTACGAGATCCTGTATCTGACGAGCCCGCTCGACGAGGTGGTGCTCGAGGCGCTGCACGACCAGGACGGCAAGAGCTTCTGCAACGTCGTCACCGACGATCTCGGCTTCGACAGCGAGGAGGAGAAGAAGGCCGCCGAGGAGCGCGAGGTGCAGAGCCGCGAGCTGCTCGACTTCGTCAAGGAGTCGCTGGGCGGTGCGGTGGTGAGCGCGCGCTTCAGCCGCAAGCTCAGCGCGGCGCCCTGCTGCCTGGCCACCGAGGGCGGCATCACGCTCGAGATGGAGCGCTACTTCCGCCGCGGCCCGAGCGAGGAGATGCGCAAGCTGCGCGCCAACCGCGTGCTGGAGCTCAACGAGGAGCACAAGGCCGTGCAGGCGCTGAAGGAGGCCTTCGATTCCGGCGACAAAGAGCGCGCGGCTTCGATGGCGAAGATCCTCGAGAGCCTGGCGGAGCTGATGGCCGGCTGCGAGATCGAGGATCCCGCCGCCTTCGCCGAGCAGGTAGGCGGGCTGTTCTGACAGCCTCGCCCGACAGAGAGAGGAAAAGCCTGTGAAACAGACGCTGGGCATTTATATCCACATCCCGTTCTGCGCCAGTAAGTGCAGCTACTGCGACTTCTACTCCCTCGCCGGCTGCGAGAGCCTGATCCCCGCCTATCAGAACGCGCTGCTCGAGCATCTGGAGGAATCCGGGCCGAGCATCCGCCGCTACGAGGTGGACAGCGTGTACTTCGGCGGCGGCACCCCGAGCTTCTACGGGGCCGACCGGATCTGCGAGCTGTTCAACGCGGTCAAGATGAACGGCAACGTGCGGCTGGACGCCGAGGTGACCGTGGAGGCCAACCCCGACAGCATCAGCCTCAACGCGCTCAAGCTCCTGCGGGCCGAGGGCGTGAACCGCCTGTCGATCGGCGTGCAGGCCAGCGACAACGATCTGCTGAAGCTGATCGGCCGCCGGCACAACTTCCAGCAGGCGCAGAAGGCCGTGCACAACGCGCGCCTGGCCGGCTTCGACAACGTCAGCGTCGACGTGATGTACGGCCTGCCGAGCCAGACGAAGGGCAACTGGGCCGACACGCTCGCGCGCGTCGTGGAGCTCCATCCGGAGCACATCTCCTGCTACGCGCTCAAGCTCGAGCCCGGCACCCCGATGTACGAGGCGTACAAAAACTCCCCGATCCTGCCGGACGAGGACGAGCAGGCGGATATGTACTGCTACGCCGCCGAGATGCTCGACCGCTACGGCTACAGGCAGTACGAGATCTCCAATTTTTGCGCGCCGGGCTTCGAGTCGCGGCACAACCTGAAATACTGGAGGCTCGACGACTACATGGGCTTCGGCCCGGGCGCCCACTCCTCGGTGGGCAATCTGCGCTACAGCTTCGTGCGCGATCTGCGCCGCTATATCAGCGGCGTCCAGCGCAAGCTCAGCATCACCGACGAATACCAGACGATCGACCCGCTCGAGCGCTCGGTGGAATACGTCATGCTGGGCATGCGCACGACCCGCGGCATCGAGGAGCGGGAATACCGCCTGCGCTGCCAGAGCGACTGGCGGCCCATCGGCCGCACGCTCGAGGCCTTCCGAGACAAGGGCTGGGCCGAGGAGAAGGACGGCCGCTGGCGCTTCACGGTGCCGGGCTTTCTGATCTCCAACACGCTGATCGGCATCCTGCTCGAGGCACAGGCCGGCGGCCGCATGGAGACCACCCCCTGGCTCAACGACGCCTACGAGGCCGAGGAGAAGATCCTGATCCCCAAGAGCGAAGAAGAGCTGTTTGAAGAGTTATACAAGCACGAATTACACAGTGAGGACGAAGAAACGTGAGAAAGAGAAAAACTGATCCGGCGTCCGAGCCGCTGAACGAAGAGGCCGCCGCGTCTCCGCGGGAAGCTGCGGAAGAGCCGAAGACGAAGAAGAAAAAGAGCTCCAAAGCCGGGAGCAGGCGCCGCTTCAAGGTCGCCCTGGTGGTCACGCTGGTGACGATCGTGGTCCTCGGCATGGGCGTCGGCGCCGCGATGGTGATTTTCGGGCACAGCCTGAACACCGACGGCAAGAGCCTGCCCAACGTCGTCATCGGCGATCTGGAGGTCGGCGGCATGACCCGGGAGGAAATGCTGCAGGCCCTCACCGAGAGCGGCTGGAACGAGCAGCAGGGCGGCACGCTCGTCGTTCGCCTTCCGGCCGACGTGAGCTTTGAGCTGGACTACTTCGAGGCCGGCGTCGGCATCACGGCCGAGCAGATCGTCGACATCGCCTGCGAGTACGGCCACGGCGGCACCGACATGGAGGCGCTCAGCGCCTATCTCGACGGCATGAGCAGCTCCGTGGACCTGAGCCGGCGCGAGATCGTCCTCAACGAAGACTATATCCGCGCCAAGGTGGACGAGGGCTGCACCCGCTTCGAGGAGATCACCGCCGCCGGCAGCTATGAGATCGACGAGAAGAAGGGCGAGATGACGATGCTCAAGGGCGGCGGCCAGATGACCATCGACCGCGGCGCCCTCACCGAGCAGGTGAAGAACGCGCTGCTGCAGCGCCGCGAGGAGCTGCTGGTCAGCTTCGACCGCAGCGCCGTGGCCAGGCCGAACTTCCAGACCCTGCACGAGATGCTGTGCAAGGCCCCGCAGGACGCCCGCTACGACCCGGAGCAGGACCGCATCATCCCCGAGGAGCGCGGCTTTGAGTTCGACGTGGACGAGGCCGAGCGCCTGTACGACGCGGCCGAGGCCGCCGAGACCGTCACGATCCCGGTGCGCTACGTGGATCCCGAGGTCACCGCGCAGTCTCTCCGCGAGATCCTGTTCCGCGACAGCCTCGGCTCCTGCACGACCTATTACGGCGGCAGCACCGCGGGCCGGAAGAACAACATCGCGCTGGCCGCCGACAAGCTCAACGGCGTCGTGCTGATGCCGGGCGACGAGTTCTCCTACAACGGCACCGTCGGCGAGCGCACGGCCGCGGCCGGCTTCGAATACGCCGACGCCTACGACAACGGGCAGGTTGTCAGCCAGATCGGCGGCGGCATCTGCCAGGTTTCCTCCACGCTGTACAACGCCGTCATGGGCGCGAACCTCAAGGTCACCGACCGGTCGCCCCATTATTTCGCCGTCGGCTATCTGCGCAAGGGCCTGGACGCCACGGTGAGCTGGCCCGGGCCGGACTTCAAGTTCGTCAACGACCGCGACTACCCGGTGCGCATCAAGGCCTGGGCCGAGCGCAGCGAGAGCTCGCTGACGATCGAGATCTGGGGCACCAACGTCGACGGCACGTACGTCAAGCCCGTCTCGGTGGCCTGGGAGATCTACGACAGCGAGTATCCCGACGTTCAGGTGGCCTGGGGCGCCTACGCCTGGCGCTACCTCTACGACGCGGACGGCAACCTGATCGATAAGATCGACGAGGGCTACAGCCGCTACGAGCTGCACCCGGAGGACATCGAGTGGCCCGAGGACAAGGACAAGGATCCCGAGGAGAGCCCGGAGCCTTCGCCCACCCCCACGCCGACGCCGACCCCGACGCCGACGCCGGGCGTGACGACTACGCCGACCCCGACCCCGACCCCAACCCCGACCCCGACCCCAACCCCGACGCCTACGCCCACGCCGACGCCGACGCCGACCCCGACGCCGACGCCCA
>JAILOS010000087.1 GCA_024690695.1 Oscillospiraceae bacterium | reverse complement strand
GCGGCCTGGACCACGACGAGGGCCCGGATGTGGGCGGTCCCGTGGGTCCCTATATCCAGACTGAGCGCCGGGAGCTCTACGCCAGATACGCCCACCGTCTCATGGAGCTGGGATGCGCCTACCGCTGCTTCTGCGAGAAGGAGGAGGGGGAGGAGGGCGGCTTCCAGCGCGCCGAGGACCCCTGCCGCTCCCTGTCGCAGGAGGAGAGCGACAGGAGAGCCGCCGCGGGAGAGCCCTATGTCATCCGCCAGCGCATCCCGAAGGAGGGCTCCACCACCTTCCACGACGAGATCTTCGGGGACATCACCGTGGAGAACGCCGCGCTCGACGACCAGGTGCTGCTCAAGCGCGACGGGCTGCCGACCTACAACTTCGCCAACGTCGTGGACGACCATCTGATGGGCATCACCCACGTCGTGCGCGGCAGCGAATACCTCTCCTCCGCGCCGAAGTACGACCTGCTGTACCGGGGCTTCGGCTGGGAGATCCCGCGCTACGTGCACTGCTCGCCGGTGATGCGCGACGCGCACAACAAGATGTCCAAGCGCCGCGGCGACCCCTCCTACGAGGATCTGATCGCGCAGGGCTTTCTGACCGAGGCGGTGCTGAACTATGTGGCGCTGCTGGGCTGGAGCCCGCGGGGCGAGCAGGAGATCTTCTCGCTCGACGAGCTGCGCGAGGCCTTCGATCTGACGGGCATCTCCAAATCCCCGGCGATCTTCGACATCGAGAAGCTGCGCTACTTCAACGCCGCCTATATCCGCGCGATGACGCCCGAGGCCTTTGCCCGCGTGGCCGAGCCCTATATCCGGCAGGCGGTGAAGGACGCGCGCTACGACGCCGCGGCGATCGCATCCCTGCTGCAGCAGCGCACCGAGGTCCTCACCGAGATCCCCGAAAAGCTGGATTTCTTCGACGAGCTGCCGGACTACGGGACCGAGCTTTTCGTGCACAAGAAGTCGAAGTCCGACGAGAGCTCCTCCCGCGAGGCGCTCGCCCGGATCATCCCGGTCTTCGAGAGCCTCCCCGTCTGGGACGACGAGAGCCTGCTGGCCGCGATGGTGAAGCTGGCCGAGGACCTGGGCGCCAAGAACGCCAGGGTCATGTGGCCCGTGCGCATCGCCGCCGCGGGCAAGGCCGTCACGCCCGGCGGAGCGGTGGAGATCTGCCGCATCCTGGGCCGCGACGAGACCCTTCGCCGTCTGAAAATCGGCCTTGAAAAACTGGGCTGAGCGCCGGAACCTCACATAGTCTCGCCTCTTTTGGACAAACTAAGTCCAAAAGAGGTGTTTTTTATGTTCGGAACATGCAGGAAAAGACCGGGACGGCGCGCGCGGATCCGGCTGATCAGCTTCGCCCTGGCGGCGATTGCCGCGCTGGGGCTGTTTTCCGCCTCCTGCTGGGGGCGGCTGCAGGCCTGGCAGCGGCGGGCCGATATCGGCGCGGCCCGCGCCTTCGCGGAGACCGCCGAGGCCGTGGAGCAGCTCAGCGCCGCGCTGGAGAAGAGCCTCTACGCCGCGGACGGCGGCATGTGCGCCCGCGTCTGCGCGGAGATCTGCGCCGACGCCGGCCGCGCGGGCACGGCGATGGCCGCGCTGCCCTTCTCGACGGTCGAGATGGAGAAGGTCAGGGGCTTTTTGGGCCGCACCGGAGACTACGCGCGCTGCCTCTGCCGGGAGGCGGCCGAAGGGGGCTTTACCGACGAGCAGCGGCAAAACCTCGCCGCGCTCGCCGACACGGCCGGACAGCTCGCGGAGGCGCTCGGCGGGATGCGCGGCGATCTGTGCGACGGCGTGCTGACGATGGACCGGCTGGAGAAGGCCGCGGCCAACGTGCTCGACGGGGAGCCGGCATTTTTGAGCGCGCGGATGGGCGACTGTGAAAAGGACTTCCCGGAGGCGCGGCCGCTGCGCTATGCGGGACGCTTTTCTTCGCGCGAGGAGAAGGAGGCGGAGCCAGCCGACGAGCGGCGGGCCCGCGAGCTTGCCGCGCCTCTGCTGGGCTGCGCGCCGGAGGAGGCCGAGCTCTGCCCGTATGAGGACGGGGCGAAGCTGCTGCTGACGAAAAACGGGCGCGCGGCGCTGGTGTCGGCGGCGGGGCTGGAGAGCCTGCGCGACGAGCGGCTCGTCAGCGAGGTGCGTCTGAGCGAGGAGGAGGCCCGCCAAAAGGCCGGGCAGACGCTCGCGGAGCTCGGCTTTGAAGGGCTGACGCTGTCGGAGAGCCGGCAGAGCGGCGCGCTGCTGTGGCTGCGCTACGCCGCCGGGAGCGACGGCGTGACCGCGCTCGACCGCACGCTGACCGTCGCCGTGGCGCTGGACGACGGCTCGATCCACGCGCTCGACTGCTGCCATGACGAGGCGGCCGCCGGGGAGGGCGATTGGGCGCTGAGCGAGGAGGAGGCGAAAAGCCTGCTGCCCGCGGGGCTGCGTCTGACGGAGCTCCGGCGCGTGACGCTCGCCGGCGAGGATGGGGAGAGCCTGCCCTGCTACGAGCTGCTCGCCGAGGGCGAGCGCGGCCCGGTGCGCCTGTATTTCGACGCGCGCAGCGGCCGCCAGCAGGAGATCGTGATCGGCTGAGCGGCGGCCCCTGCGGGACGAACCGTATCCCGCAGGGGCGCTGAACCCGGCGCCCGCGATCACGCGAAAACGCTGCGGCGAACCCGTAGGGGCGACCCTTGCGGTCGCCCGCCGCCTTCCCCGCCGCAGCAGGGAAGGCTATTCCGTCGCAGGGGCGGCTGTCAGCCGCCCGCGTCTTCTTTGCCTCCCCTTTCTGGGGAGGCGTTCTTTTCTTCCCCGCAAGATCTTACGCAAAAAAAGGAAAAAGGCTTGCAGGAAAGGCCCGAATGCGGTACAATAAAGTGTGGTCTGTCAACATTCTGACAAAAGACGGACGGAGGGAGAGCCGCAGGGCTTGGAGAGAGCTTCGATCAAGATCCGCGGGATCGTGCAGGGCGTCGGATTTCGCCCGTTCATCCACAAAATGGTGACGGAATACCGGCTCGCGGGAACCATCAAAAACACCTCCTCCGGCGTGGAGCTGGAGCTCGAGGGCGAACGGCCGGAGCTGGAGCGCTTCGCGGCGGAGCTGCCGCGGCGCGCGCCGAAGCTCGCGGTGATCGAGAGCGTCGAGGCCGTGTACGGCGAGGAGCCGGTCGGCTACCGGGGCTTCGAGATCCTCGGCAGCAAGACCGAGGCGCTGCGCAACACCCTCATTTCCCCGGACATCGGCATCTGCGAGGACTGCCGGCGCGAGCTGCTCGATCCGCGCGACCGCCGCTTCCGCTATCCCTTCATCAACTGCACCAACTGCGGGCCGCGCTTTACGATCATCAAGGACCTGCCCTACGACCGGGCGCGCACCTCGATGAGCGCGTTCCCGATGTGCCCGGACTGCGACCGGGAGTATCACGACATCACCAACCGCCGCTACCACGCCCAGCCGGACTGCTGCCCGGTCTGCGGGCCGCGGGTCTTCCTGCTGGACGCGCAGGGGCGCGAGCTCCCGGGCGACGCGCTCGAAAACGCCCGCGCCGCGCTGAAGGCGGGAAAGATCGTGGCCGTCAAGGGCCTCGGCGGGATGCATCTCGCCTGCCGCTGCGACGACGCCGCGCTCGTGGGCGAGCTTCGCCGCCGCAAGCAGCGCGACGAAAAGCCCTTCGCGCTGATGGCGCGCGACGCGGAAGCGGCGAAAAAGCTCTGCTTCGTCTCCGAAGAGGAGGCCGCCGTGCTCGAGAGCTTCCGCAAGCCCATCGTGCTGCTGAAAAAGCGCCGGCCCGGCCCGGATCACCTCAGCGAGAACGGCTATCTGGGGGTCATGCTCCCCTACACGCCGCTGCACGTGCTGCTCTTCGGCGAGGATCTCGAGCTGCTGGTCATGACCAGCGCCAACCTCTCCGACACGCCGATCCTCACCGACAACGGCGAGGCGCTGGAGAAGCTGCAGGGCGTGGCGGACCTGTTTTTGCTGCACGACCGCGAGATCCAGACCCGCTGCGACGATTCGCTGTGCTGGGTGCTGGGGGGCGAGCCGTATTTTGCCCGGCGCAGCCGGGGCTATGTGCCCTTCCCGGTCAAGCTCAATCGCGAGCTGCGGCCGATCCTGGCCTGCGGCGCGGAGCAGAAGGCCAGCTTCAGCCTCTCCCGGGGCGATTATGTCTTCTCGGCCCAACATATCGGCGATTTGAAGAATGCGGAGACCTGCGCGCATTACGCCGCGCAGATCCGCCACTTCGAGCGCCTGTTCGATATCAGGCCCGAGCTGCTGGTCTGCGACCGGCACCCGGACTATCTCTCCACCGAGTACGCCGAACGGCGCGGCGCGGCGGAGGGGCTGCCGGTGCTGCAGGTACAGCATCACCACGCGCACATGGCCGCCTGTATGGCGGATAACGGCCTTGACGGCCCGGTGATCGGCCTCGTCTGGGACGGCGTGGGCTATGGGGACGACGGCTCCGCCTGGGGCGGCGAATGCCTCATCGGCGATTTCCGGCGCTTCGAGCGCTTCGGCTCGATACGGCCGATCCCGCTGATCGGCGGCGACAGGGCCGTCAAAGAGCTCGACCGCGTGGCCTTCGCGCTGCTGTACGAAAGCGGCTGCGAAACGCCGCAGGGCGAGCGGGAGAGCGTTTTCCGGCGGATGCTGGACGCCGGGCTCGGCTGCCCGGAGAGCTCGGGCATGGGCCGCCTGTTCGACGGCGCCGCGGCGATCCTCGGCGTCAAGACCCTCGCCAGCTACGAGGGACAGGGCGCGGTGCTGCTGGAGGCCGCCGCCTGCGAGACCGACGCGGAGCTGCCCTATGCGCTCGCGGGCGAGCCGCTGCGCTTCGACTGGCGCCCGACGGTGCGCGCGCTGGCCGAGGGAAGGCGCGCCGGCGTTTCGACGGCGGAGCTCGCCGGGCGCTTCCACAACACGCTCGTTTCCGCCGCGGTGAGGACCTGCCTGGCCGCGCGGGAAAAAACGGGGATCAACGACGTGACGCTCTCGGGCGGAACGTTTCAGAATATGATTTTGATGAACAGGCTGCCGGCCGCGCTCGAGCGGGAGGGCTTCCGCGTGTGGCGCCACCGCCGGGTCTCGACCAACGACGAGGGGCTCAGCCTCGGACAGCTTGTGATCGCGCAGGCGATACTGGAGGAACGAAATGTGTCTGGCCGTCCCGCTTAAACTGACGGAGATCCGCGGCAAGGAAGCTGTGGGCGAGTCCCTGGGCATGAGCCGCGTCGTCCGGGTGGACTTTATCGACAATCCCCGGGTCGGGGATTACGTGATCGTCCACGCGGGCTTCGCGATCGAGCGGCTGCCCGAGCGGCAGGCGCTGGACGATCTGGAGAGCTGGGAGGAGCTGAAAAATGCCCTCTGAAGCGCGCTTCTGGCTGGAAAAGCTCCGCGAGCTGCCGCCGCGGCGCGTCAAGCTGATGGAGGTCTGCGGCACCCACACGATGGCGATCGCCCGCGCGGGCATCCGCTCGCTGCTGCCGGAGGGGGCGCAGCTGCTGTCCGGCCCCGGCTGCCCGGTCTGCGTCACGCCTGCCGAGGTCATCGACGCGGTGCTGGAGCTTGCGATGGAGCCGGGGATCGTCGTCGCCAGCTACGGCGACATGCTGCGCGTGCCGGGCAGCCGCCCGGGCGACAGCCTGCAGCGCCGGAGAGCGCTGGGCGCGCGCGTGGAGCTGGTGTATTCGCCGGTCGACGCCGTCGCGCTGGCGGCGAAAAACCCCGACAAAGAGCTCGTTTTCCTCGGCGTCGGCTTCGAGACCACCGCGCCGGGCACCGCCGCCGCCGTCGAAACCGCCGCGGCCGAAGGCGTAAAAAATTTCTCGGTCTGGTCGATGCTGAAGACCGTCGAGCCCGCGCTGCGCGCGCTGATCGCCCAGCCGGACTTCGCGGTGCAGGGCTTCCTCTGCCCGGGCCACGTCGCCACCGTGATCGGCGCCGAGGGCTTCCGTTTCCTCCCGGAGGAATACGGGCTCCCCGCCGTCGTCGGCGGCTTCGAGCCGGAGGAGATTTTACACGCGGTCTGGCTGCTTTTGAAACAGCTCGCGTCCGGGGAAGCAAAGCTCGAAAACGCCTATCCGCGCGCGGTAAAACCGCAGGGGAACCCGCTGGCCCGCGCCCAGATCGACCGCTGCCTCGCCCCGCGGGCCGACCGCTGGCGCGGTCTCGGGCTGATCGAGGGCAGCGGACTCGGCTGGCGCGAGGAATTTGCCGCCTTTGACGCGGAGAAGAAATTCGGCGTCGTCTACGAGAAGGCGGAGGGCAAAACGCCCTGCCGCTGCGGCGAGGTGATCTGCGGGCGCTGCCGCCCGGCGGACTGCCCGCTGTTCGGCCGGCGCTGCACGCCGGAGGACCCGGTCGGCCCCTGCATGGTCTCCTCGGAGGGGGCCTGCGCGGCGGCCTACAAATATCGAACCGTGGAAGAGGAATAAGCGCGTCAGCGCTTTCATACGAACGATGGAAGACATTATCACGCTCGATTACGGCAGCGGCGGCAAAAAGACCGCCCGTCTGATCGAAAACTGCATTTTGCCGGCGCTGGACAATCCCGCGCTGCGCGAGCTGGGCGACGGAGCGATCGTCCCCGGCGCGGAGAAGCTGGTCTTCTCCACCGACAGCTTTGTGGTCGATCCGCTGTTTTTCCCGGGCGGCGACATCGGCAAGCTCGCCGTCTGCGGCACGGTCAACGACCTCGCCATGTGCGGCGGCGAGCCGAAATATCTCAGCTGCGCCCTGATCCTCGAGGAGGGCTTTCCCCTCGCCGAGCTCGAGCGGGTCGTCGCCTCGCTGCGGCGGGCGGCGGAGGCGGCCGGCGTGCAGGTCGTCACCGGCGACACCAAGGTCGTCGAAAAGGGCCGGGGGGACAAGCTCTATATCAACACGGCCGGCATCGGCTTTCTGAAGCATCCCGGCCTCAGCCCGCGGGCGATCCGCCCCGGGGACAAGGTGCTGGTCTCCGGCACCGTCGGCGACCACGGCACGGCCGTGATGCTCGCGCGCAGCGGCATGATGAGCGGCTCGCTCCGCTCGGACTGCGCGGCGCTGCACGCTCTGGCGGAAACGCTGCTTTCCTCCGGCGCCGCGGTGCGCGTGCTGCGCGATCCGACGCGCGGCGGCGCGGCCACGACGCTGTGCGAGTTCGTCGAGGGCGCGGCCTTCGGCATCGAGCTGGAGGAGAGCGCCGTCCCGATCCGCGGGGAGGTCAGAGCGGCCTGCGAGCTGCTCGGGCTCGACCCGCTCTACTGCGCCAACGAGGGCAAGCTCCTGGCCGTCACGGCCCCGGAGGACGCGCAGACCGCGCTGGAAGCGCTGCGCAGCCGCCCCGAAGGGCGCGACGCCGCCGTCATCGGCACGGTGACGGAAACGTATCCCGGAAGGGTCACGCTGGAAACGCCTCTGGGCGGCCGGCGTATCCTGCAGAAGCTCGCCGGAGCGCAGCTCCCGAGAATCTGCTGATAAATCGCAGAAACTACCAATCGTTATAGAGAGGTGAAAGGAATGCAGGAGTACAAGATCAAGCAAATCACGAAGGACCAGGTCGTTCCCCTTGCCGAACGCATGAGGAAAGCCGGCGTCTACCTGACCATGATCCACGGCTACCTGAACAAGGAAGGGCAGCTCGTGGTGTGCTACGACTATCAGGTGGACCCGGCCGTCGAGAGCTACCAGGTCGTCGGCGAGACGGAGCTCCCCTCGATCGGGGAGATCTACGACACCGCGGCGATCTGGCCGGAGCGCGAGCTCAACGAACTCTTCGGCGTCCGCTTCGAGGGGCTCGATATGTCGAAGCGTCTCTTCCTCCCGGAGGATATGCTGGAGACGGAGGGCAAGGGCCAGATCATGGTAACGCCCTTGAGCGAGCTGGTCGAAAACATGAAGAAAAAGAAGGAGGAGGCCTGAGATGAGCTATATCGTTCCCATCGGACCCTACCATCCCGCGCTGGAGGAGCCGATCCACGCCAAGCTCTACACCGAGGGCGAGGTCATCAGGGACGCGGAGGTTTTCGTCGGCTACAACCACCGCGGCATTGAGAAGCTCGCCACCGAGCGCAACGCGATCCAGACCCTGGTGCTGGTGGAGCGCGTGTGCGGCATCTGCTCCCACTCGCACGCGATGACCTACGCGATGGCCGTCGAGGACATCAACGGCATCCAGGTCCCCCGGCGCGGAGACTACATCCGCGTCATCACCGCGGAGCTGGAGCGTCTGCACTCGCATTTCCTGTGGATGGGCATCGCCTGTCATATCATCGGCCATGACAGCATGTTCATGCACATCTGGGACGAGCGCGAGCTCGTGATGGATCTGCTCGAGCGCATGACCGGCAACCGCGTCAACTACGCGATGATCACGATCGGCGGCTCCCGCCGCGACATCGACGACGATCTCCGCCGCGACCTGCTGGCCGCGATGGACAAGCTCAAGGAGCCGATGGACCGCATCGTCGAGATCGTGCTCAACGACAAGACCATCGCGCTGCGCACGAAGGGCGTCGGCGTGCTCAAGCGCGAGGACGCGCTGCGCATGGGCGCCGTCGGCCCCCACGCGAGAGCCTCCGGCGTCGACATCGACGTGCGCCGCGACTCCCCCTACTCCGCCTACGGCGAATTTGAGTTCAACGTGCCCGTGTGCACCAACGGCGACGTGTTCGACCGCGTCGTGGTCCGCGCGCTCGAGTGCTACGAGAGCATCAAGATCATCCGTCAGGCCCTGGAGAACCTGCCCGAAGGCCCGATCAACCTCGGCAACAAGCTGGTCAAGATCAAGGAGGGCGTCTCCGTCAAGCGCCACGAGGCGCCGCGCGGACAGCTCAGCCACATGGTCGTCGGCGACGGCGGCTTCAACAACCACCGTATCAGCGTGCACGTGCCGTCCTACAAAAACACGCCCACCGTGCCGTTTATGTTGCGGGACAACACCGTGGCCGACGCCGGCCTCATTATCGCCAGCATCGACCCCTGCTTCAGCTGTCTCGACCGCTGATGCACGAGCTGTCCATCGCCCGCAGCCTGCTCGAGCTGGTGGAGCGCACGGCGGAGCAGGAGGGCTTCAAGCGGGTGCTGGAGATCCGCATCCGGATGGGCGAGTATTCCGGCATCATTCCCGACTGCCTGCGCGAGTTTTTTCCGATCGCGGCGAAGGGCAGCCGGGCCGAGGGCGCCGAGCTCGTCCTGGACACGGTCCCCGCCGCCTTCCGCTGTCTCGACTGCGGCTATGAAGGCCCGGTCGAGCGGAAAACCGCCTGCTGCCCCCGCTGCGAAAGCGCCGCCCTGCGCATGACCCACGGGCGGGAATTCTACGTGGAAAACCTGAAAGTTGAATGACCCCCGGCAAAATCATCCGATTGTGAAACGCCGTTTCACAGTTGAAATTGAAAAGGAGATGATTCCCCTTGCGAAAGACCAAAGTACCTGCCGTCGTCGCCGCCTTCGTCGTCTGCTTCGCCTTCTGGCTGCTGCTGACCTGGTCGGTGGACGTGCAGGAGCTGATCGCCGGCGCGGTGGTGAGTCTGGCGGCGGCGCTGTTCTCCGCCCGCTTCTTCATCCACGAGCAGGCCTTCTGGTTTCTGAACCCGGCCAAGCTCTTCACGGGCCTGTTTTACTGGGTCTGCATCTTCCCGGGCGAGCTGATCAAGGCCAACGTTCACATGGCCAAGCTCGTGCTCTCCGGCTGCAAAGACGTCCGCCCCGGCATCGTGAAGATCCCCACCGGGCTTAAGAGCGCCTACGGGCAGGCCGCGCTGGCCAACTCCATTACCCTGACTCCCGGCACGATCACGATGGAGATCGCCGAAGAAGAGGGACAGACCAACTATTACGTCCACTGGATCGAGGCCGACGCCGACGGCGCCGAGGCCGGCGAAGCGATCAAGGGACGGATGGAAAAATGGATCAGGAGGTTCTGGGAGAAATGAAGAATACTGACCTGATCATCTTCGCCGTGCTTTTCGCGGCGCTGGCCGCCGTCAGCCTGATCCGGCTGATCAAGGGCCCCACGTCCGCCGACCGGATGGTCGCCGCGGACGTCGCGGACACGCTGATCTGCTGCGCGATGATCCTCTTCGCGCTCTACAGCGGCCGCGGCATCTATCTCGACATCGCCGTTATCGGCGCCATGCTCGGTATCGTCGATACCATGCTGGTCGGCCGGTTCCTGGAAAAGGGAAGGAGGGAGAAGCATGCTGATGTGGCTGAAGATTCTCAGTGATATCCTGATCGCCGTCGGCGCCTTCTTCGCTCTGGTCGGCGTCATCGGCATCCTCCGCATGCCCGACGCCTTTTGCCGCATGCAGGCGAGCACCTGCGTGGCGACGCTCGGCGTGCTGGGCGTCACCCTCGGCGGCCTGATCCACGCGATCTTCGTGATGGGCAGCGGCTCCGCCGCCGTCAAGATCGCGGTGATCGGCCTGCTGATCCTGGTCACCAATCCGATCGGCTCCCACTCGATCGCCAAAGGCGCGTACAAGGCGGGCATCCGTCCGGAAAAGACCATGGAAATCGACGATCTGGGGAGGGACAGCGAATGAGTACCTGGGTAGTGATCCTGAATACGCTGATTCTTCTGGGGCTGATCGTGTCCGCGATCCTCGCGGTGCGCTCGGAAAAGCTGCTGTCTTCCGTCATCGCGCTCAGCGTGACCGGCCTCTTCGCCGCGGCGGAATTCCTGCTGCTGCACGCCCCTGACGTGGCCATCTCCGAGGCCGCCGTCGGCGCGGCGCTGACCCCGATGATCTTCATCGTCACGCTGAGAAAGCTCAAAGGAGGCGGCGACAAATGAAGAAATTTCTGACTTGGGTCTGCCTGGCCATCTTCCTGTTCGCCGGCGTGTTCGCCGCGGCGAACCTCGCGGCGATGCCGCGCACCTACGACGGCTCGAAGGCCGCGGCGAGCGTGTATGAGCTGCGTCAGAACCCCGAGGCGGGCGACGACTCGAACGCCGACGGCGCTGCCGCCGCCATTGTGCAGCAGGATCTGAAGAACGCCCGCGCCGTCAACGACGTGACGAGCATCGTCTTCGACTTCCGTGGCTACGACACGATGGGCGAGGCCTTCATCCTGATCACCGCCGTGGCCGGCACGATGGTGATCCTCTTCACCAAGAAAACGGAGAAGAAGGAGGATGAACAGGCATGAAAAACGGCATCACCGTCAAAAACGTGATCCAGCCCTGCGGGGTCGACACGATCCTGCCGCTGGCCCTGGTGTACATCTGCTACATCATTCTCCACGGTCATCTCTCCCCCGGCGGCGGCTTCCAGGGCGGCGTCCTGGTCGCGGCCGTGATCGCGCTGCTCGCCATGGCCTACGGCTACGACGCGGCGTCCGGGACCATCAGCTTCGGCCTCGTCCACCACGGCGAGGGTCTGGCCTCCGTGTGCTACGTGGCGCTGGCCTTTATGGGCGCGGCCGTCGGCGCGCAGTTCTGCGAGAACATCCTCTACACCCACGGGAATATCGGCGACCTGTACAGCTCCGGCACGATCTTCTGGATGAACGTGACCGTCGGCGTCAAGGTCTTCACCGGCATCAGCTCCGTGGCCCTGCTCATGCTCGGCGTTCTGAAGGACGCCGATGAGAGAAAGTGAGGGAAAACCATGATACTGATGAACTACATAACGGCCTTTTTCCTCATGAGCCTCGGTCTGTACTGCATCGTCTGCAAGTACAACCTCGTCAAGACGGTCATCGGCCTGTCCATCATGGACTACGGCGTGAACCTGCTGATCGTCTCCATCGGCTTCAATCCCGGCGGCACCGCCCCGATCTTCACGCTCAGCGAGCTCACGCCGGAGAGCTTCTTCGTCGACCCGATCCCCCAGGCGCTCACGCTGACGAGCATCGTCATCGGCGCCTGTGTCACCGCCATGTCCCTGGCGCTCGTCATCAAGCTGCACGAGCAGTACGGCACCATGGACACCCGTGAGATAAGGAGGCTGAGAGGATGATGAACGTGCTTTCCTACCAGCATTTCCCGATCTACGCGATCATGGTCCTGTTCCTCGGCGCGTTTCTGATCGTCCTGTTCGGGAAGAATAAGATCGCGCGCAGCTGCCTCGCGCTGCTGAGCGTGTCCGCCTCGCTGGCCCTCCTGATCGCGCTCGTCCCGCACGTGATGGGCGGGAGCGAGATCATCGCCTACTGGATGGGCAACCGCGCCGTCGCCGGCGGCTATGCCATCGGCATCGCCCTGGAGGTCGACGCGCTGAGCCTGTTCTTCGCGCTGCTCGTGGCCGTGGCGGTCTTTGTCTCCTGCGTCTACTCCATCAAGTACATGGAGCACGACGACAACGTTCCCCAGTACTACACCCTGTTCCTGATGCTGGCGGGCGGCGTGATGGGCCTGGTCCTGTCGGGCGACCTGTTCAACATGTTCATCATGGTGGAGATCCTCACCTTCGCCGCCGTGGCGCTCACCGCCTTCCGCAACACCGCCAACGGCGCGCTGGAAGCCGCCTTCAAGTACCTCGTGGTCGGCTCCATCGGCTCCACCTGCATCCTCGCCGGCACCATCATGCTCTACGCGCAGGCCCACACGCTGAACTTCGCGCAGCTGAGCATGCTGATCCCCGGCGGCCTCAGCGACAGAGCGACGAAGGTCGCCTTCGCGCTGCTGTTCGTCGGCTTCAGCACCAAGGCCTTCCTCGTGCCCTTCCATCCGCTCGCGGCGGACGCGCACGGCGCGGCTCCGGCCTCGATCTCGGTGCTGATCTCCGGCGTTCTGACGAAATCCGGTATCTACGGCATCATCCGTCTGGTCTACTTCCTGTTCCAGAGCATGGGCCTCGGCACGATCCAGTTCATGCTGGTCTTCGTCGGCAGCGTCAGCATGTTCGTCTGCGTCACGATGGCGCTGGCGCAGCATGACTTCAAGCGTCTGCTGGCCTTCCACTCGATCTCCCAGATCGGCTACGTGCTGACCGCGGTGGGCCTGAGCACGGCGCTCGGCATCTCCGCCGGCCTCTACCACGCGATGAACCACACGATCTTCAAGGGCCTGCTGTTCCTTGCGGCCGGCGCCGTGCTCCACGAGACCGGCACCACCGACCTCGGCAAGCTGGGCGGCCTGTCGAAGCGCATGCCGCATACGACGGCGCTGTTCCTGATCGGCGCGGCGTCCATCAGCGGCATCCCGCCCTTCAACGGCTTCGCCAGCAAGTGGATGATCTACCAGGCCACCTACGAGAAGGCCGTCGAGAGCGGCAATATCGGCTTCCTGCTCGTCACGCTCGTCGCGCTGGTCACCAGCGTCCTCACGCTCGCCTCCTTCGTCAAGGTCAGCCAGTCCGTGTTCTTCGGGCGGCTCCCGGCGGAGTATGAGAACGTGAAGGAGGTCCCCTTCGGCATGCGCCTGGCCATGGGCATGTTCGCCCTGCTGTGCGTGCTGACCGGCCTCGTCCCGGACTTCGTCACCCGCACGCTCACGCTGCCCGCCGCGCAGTCGGTGTTCAACGTGCAGCGCTATATCGACGCGGCCATGACCGGCAGCGCCGCCGCTCCCGTGACCGTGACGGCCGTGGAGGTCGGCGTGTGGAGCCCGGTGAGCTGGCTGCTCCTGCTGGGCATCGCGCTCGCGGCGATCACCCTGGTCGCGCTGATCGGCAAATACGACCGCGTCAGCGAGAACGCCGGCGAGAAGGTCGCTCCCAAGTACGACCTCTTCTTCGGCGGCGAACAGAGCGTCTACTCCCAGGTGGGCGGCGGCGACCTGTTCTGGGGCTTCAAGCACAACTGGCGGCACTACTTCAGCTTCATGCATGACCTGCACAGCGGTATCGTGAACGACTACGCCCTGTGGGCGGTGGTCGCGCTGGCGCTGGCCATCGTGTTCCTGCAGATCGTTCTTTAAGGAGGAGGGAAGAATATGTTTTTGTCGATCCTTCAGACGGCCCTGTCCTATCTGGGCTATATCCTGATCTTCCCCGGCTTCCTGTTCTGCTTCGTCGTCGGCCTGCTCCTGTGCGGCATCGACCGCAAGGTGGTAGCCCGGATGCAGAAGCGCGTGGGGCCTCCGATCCTGCAGCCCTTCTATGATTTCTTCAAGCTCTGCGGCAAGGAGACCATCGTTCCGGCGGCGGCCTCCCGCACGACCTTCCTGCTGGCGCCGCTGGTCGGCCTGGCCTCGCTGATCGTGATCCAGCTGCTGATCCCGGTGTTCAACTTCAGCGTCTTCGGCGGGCTGAACGAGGTGGCGGACATGATCGTCATCCTCTACCTGCTGCTGATCCCCGCGATCTCGGTGATGATGGGCGGCGCGGCCTCCGGCTCGCCCTACGCGGGCGTCGGCCTCAGCCGTGAGATGGTCACGGTCATCTCCTGCGAGCTGCCGCTCGTGATGGTGCTGCTGGCCGTCGGCAAGGTCGTCGGCCGCCAGACCGGCACCGGGCTCGTCTTCTCGATCAACGCCGTCGTCGGCTACCAGGCCGTGGCCGGCAGCCTGATCACCCGGGTCAGCATGATCCCCGCGGCGATCGCGATGCTGATGATCATCCCGGGCGAGACCGGCAATCACCCCTTCGACGCGGCCGAGGCCGAGACCGAGATCTGCGAGGGCCTGCTGGCTGAATACAGCGGCGCGCCTCTCGGCATCTACAAGCTCAGCCACGGCATCAAGATGCTCACGCTCACCAGCCTCTTCGTGATGCTGTTCCTCGGCGGCATCGGCAGCGGCGTGGAGCACTTCGTCGCCGCCATCGGCCTGACCGGCGGTCTGGCCGGCGCGCTGGCGCTGCTGCTCGAGGCGCTGATCCTGGTGCTGCTGTGCATCGTACTGACTATCGTTACCATTTCCTTCGTCCACGCCGTCACCGCCCGCCTGAAGATCGAACAGCTCTTCAAGTACTACTGGACGGTCGTCACGGGCCTGGCGCTGATCAGCCTCGTGCTGGCGTGGTACGGACTCTGAGGAGGGCGCTTATGTTTAAGAAACTGATCGAAGAGAGCACCGGCAAGTCCCCGTGGCTGTTCCACATCAACGCCGGTTCCTGCAACGGCTGTGACATTGAGCTCGTGTCCGTCCTCACGCCCCGCTACGACGCCGAGCGTCTCGGCTTCAAGCTCGCGGGCAGCCCCCGCCACGCCGACATCGTGGTCGTCACCGGCCCGGTCACCCAGCAGTCGCTCAACCGCGTGCTGCGCGCGATCGAGCAGGTCCCGGAACCGCGCTGCATCGTCACGATGGGCTCCTGCCCCCAGAGCGGCAACGTGTTCCGCGGCAGCTACGCCGTCGCGGGCCCGCTGTCCAAATACGTACACGTCGACGTGGACGTGGCCGGCTGCACCCCGAAGCCCGAGGCTGTGATGGACGGTCTGGTCAAGGCCACCGAGATCCTGCGCGAGAAGAGGAGGGCGATGAAATAATGGATTTCCCGTTTGTGAAAGAGGCGCTCTCTTCCCTGTTCAAGAAGAGCAGCTGCGACATGTACCCGGTCAAGCCCAGTGAAGCCGCGCCGAATTACCGCGGCCGCATCGCCTTCCACCCGGACAAGTGCATCAACTGCAACATGTGCGAGCGCGTCTGCTCCGGCAACGCGATCACGCACACCTCCGTTCCGGCGGAGGGCGGCGAGCTGATCACCCGCACCTTCTATCTCGGCTCCTGCACCTTCTGCGCCACCTGCGCGGACTTCTGCGACCATGACGCGATCGAATTCACCGGCGACTATCACATGATCGCAACGAAGGAAGAGGATCTGATGGTGACGGGCAGCTTCATCAAGAAAAAGCCCGTCCGCAAGGCGCCGCCTCCCAAGCCCGCGGCTCCCGCCGCACCGGAAGCGCCCAAAGCGGAAGAGAGCAAGAGCGCGGAGGAAAAGCCCGCCGAAGCGCCCGCCGCGCCCGCTGTCCAGCCGCGTGAGGACGGCAAGCCCGTACAGGACCCCTCCAAGTGCGTCTATTGTACGATCTGCGCGCGCAAGTGCCCTGCCGGGGCGCTGACGGTGGATCGGAAGGAAAAGACCTGGGTGCTGGACGAGGATCTCTGCGTCGCCTGCGGCACCTGCGCCGGCGCCTGCCCCAAGCAGGCCATCGTCATGTAAAGCATTTTTCCCATACCGGAATCGGCACAGTCGGTCATCGATGACCGACTGTGCCGATTCCGGTATGGGAAAAATGCTTT
>JAILOS010000066.1 GCA_024690695.1 Oscillospiraceae bacterium | reverse complement strand
GCGACGGCAGCCGCGCCGAAGGCCTCGCCGCCGTACATCAGATGCTTGCTCAGCAGATCATATTCCACGTTCGGCTCGTGCGGCGGATCGCAGGGCTCGACCTGGTAGCCGACCACCTGTCCGTGCAGCTCCACGTGCGTGACCGGGTTGTACATGCCGATCAGCTGCTGCATGTTCTGCGTCTCGTTCGTGACCTGGAAGGAGTTGTCGCGGTTCAGATCGAAGCCGTTGGAGGAGGTACGCGTGTTGTACAGACGGCCCTCCACGTTCTCCTCGGGCACGAGCAGGAAGAACACGTCGTCGAGCAGCTCGTCGACCGTGATCACGGTCTCCTCGCTCTCGTAGTAGCTGTCGAAGTTCTCCACGACGCCGGAGGTCTGGCTCTCGTCGCTCGGCCAGATCGCGCCGAGATAGCTCGTCATCTCCGCCACGAGCTCGGGCGTGTGCAGGCCCTGCGCGGCGCGCTGCGCCTCGACCTTGGCCTTGCCCGCGTCGGTGAGGCCGGTCAGCTTCGTGTACTCGATCTTATCGTTCTCGACCAGCATCGCGGCGAACTCGAGCACCGCGTCGGACGCGGCGGTCTCATTGGCGTGGATGTTCGAGTACAGCACCGGCACCTGAAAGTCCTTCAGCTTGCCGGACTGCAGATCCTTGAGCACGGCCTCCGGCTCGGTCTCGGCGCGCTCGGCGAGCGCCAGCCAGTTCGAGACGGCCTTGCTGTCCTTCGCAACGATCAGATAGGGCATGTCATACCCCGCGGTCGAGCTGCCCATGGACTTTTTGACCACATAGGGCTTGGCCGTGGAGGCGTCGTCGTCGCCCAGCGAGGCGAGACGGTCGATCTCCGCGTAGATCTCCCACATCGTGTGGTAGCTCTCATAGGGCTTGACGGTGAAGTTCTCCTGCGTCGCGACCGTGGTCTCCCCGGCCGTGCCCGTCAGCGTAAAGACGCCGCAGATATCGAGGAAATCGCCGCCGTTCGAGTGCGGGATGCTCACGTTCCCGCGGCTGACCGCCGCCGTGGTGGAGAACGAGAGCGTCAGCGTGCTGCCGTCGACGGAGGCCGTGACGGAATCCGCGACCACGCCGAACGGCGTGACCCAGCGCGACGGCGCGCCGTACGTGAGCTCCTTGAGCGGGATGACGTCCTTCTCGTTCGGGAACAGCGCCGTCTCGCCGTTGATCGGGTGGATCTCGCCGGCGTTGGCATAGGTCGCGGTACGCTGCAGCGTCCACTCCACTGCGTCCGCGCCGGCCGCCTCGATTGCGGCCAGCTGCGCTTCGTTCAGCTGGAACGAAAGCGTCACGTCCTGCGACTGATCCATGCAGATGAGAACGCTCTCCGCTCCGGCATCTTCGGCAGGCGCCGCGCACGCGCCGAAGCTCATGAGCATCGACGCGATCAGGATCAGCGCGAGGATCGCGCCCCATTTCGTTTTCTTTTGCATAATATTCGCTCCTCTCTTGCATAAACTTTCATCTACAGTAAATCATTTCCAAAGCGCTCTGTCAACACTTTTTCCGATTCTGTTGACAAATTCGTGGTTTTAACCGGTTCATACTGCAAATCGCGATTTTTGTTGTGCATATTTATGCATTACATAAGGATCCGAGCGCGGCGGGTATTTACAAACCGCACGCTTTTGAGTATAATGGATTTGTAATAATAGATTAAGGTGTGAAACCGATGCTGATTGAATTTGAAGACTACAAAAACAAGCTCAACGCGATCCTGCCGAAGCTGGAAGCGCTCGGCGTTTCCCTGCAGCTCGACGCCGCGAGAAACGAGGTCGAAAAGCTGGAGGAGGAGAGCTCGCAGGAGGGCTTCTGGAACGACACGGAAAACAGCCAGAAGGTCCAGAAACGCATCAGCTCCCTCAAGGGCAAGATCGAACGCTTCGAGCGTCTTGCCACGCAGTGGGACGACATGATGACGATCTGCGAAATGGCGCTCGAGGAGGACGACGACTCCATGCTCCACGAGCTGCAGAGCGGATATTCCGCCTTTATGGAGCGGCTGGAGACCATGCGCCTGCAGACGCTGCTGACCGGCGAGTACGACGCGAACAACGCGATCCTCACCTTCCACGCCGGCGCCGGCGGCACCGAGGCGCAGGACTGGACGCAGATGCTCTACCGCATGTACACGATGTGGGCCGAGCAGCACGGCTATACCTGCAAGGTGCTCGACTATCTCGACGGCGAAGAGGCCGGCATCAAGAGCGCGACGCTCGCCATCGAGGGCGAAAACGCCTACGGCTTTCTCAAGAGCGAAAACGGCGTGCACCGCCTCGTGCGCGTGAGTCCGTTTGACGCCAACGCCCGCCGCCAGACGAGCTTTGCCGCCGTGGAGGTCATGCCCGAGATCACGGACGACAGCGAGATCGAGCTGCGCGACGAGGACATCAAGATGGACGTGTACCGCTCCTCCGGCGCGGGCGGCCAGAAGGTCAACAAGACCTCCTCCGCCGTGCGGCTTACCCATATTCCCACAGGCATTGTGGTGTCCAGCCAGGTGGAGCGCAGCCACTTCCAGAACCTTGAAAACTGCAAAAACATGCTCCGCGCAAGGCTCGCCGAGATCAAGGAGCGCGAGCATCTGGAGAAGATCAGCGACATCAAGGGCGTGCAGATGAAGATCGAGTGGGGCAGCCAGATCCGCTCCTACGTCTTCATGCCCTATCAGCTTGTCAAGGACCTGCGCACCGAATACGAGACCGGCAACATCGCCGCCGTCATGGACGGCGACCTCGACGGCTTCATCAACGCCTTCCTGTCGATGAAGGCGGCGGGCTGATCGCCGTGCCGCAGGCCGGCCGGGCAGGCGCCGGAAGAGATCCCGCGCCTGCCCGTTCTTTGAATTGAAATCACGGAAAGGAATCGACCGTACATGAAAAGAACGATCGCGCTGCTGCTCGTCTGCTGTCTGTGCGCCGGCTTGCTGGCCGGCTGCGGGAACAGGCAGTCCCCGGGCGGCGAAACGGAGGAGCCGGAGAGCACAGAGGTCTACGCCGCCTCCTTCAGCGGGCTCGAGTTCCCCGAGGGCAGCTATCTGCAGACCGCCGTCATGGACGGCGGCGTGATGACGCTCGTCGTCTGCGTCCGGACGGGAACGGGAGAGGACGCCTCCACCGTCAGCAGGCTGTACCGCGTGGACGCCGACGGCACGGCGAGCCCCCTCGGCTTCGAGCTGCCGAGCCTCGTGGAGACGGACGACGCGCGGGTGGACTTCACCTCCTCGGAATATATCGAGCGCCTCTTCGCCCGGCCGGACGGAAGCCTGCTGGCGGTGGTGCAGCGCTACAGCTATTGGTACCAGGGCACGGCGGAAGAGGCGAAGCAGGACGAGGACTACTGGGAGCGCGTGCGCTCCGAGAGCGCCTACCGGCTCCTGTCGATCGACGGTGAGGGCCGGCTGCTCGGCAGCGCGGAGCTGCAGCTCCCGCCGGGAGGAGATCTGTACGTGGATTTCCAGAACGCCGGAGCGGACGCCGAGGGACGGATCTACGCCGCCTCGGACGCCGCGATCTTCGTCTTCGACGCGCAGGGAGCGCTCGCCGCGGAGATCCCGACGTCGGGATGGACCCGTGATTTCGTTCTCCTGCGCGACGGCCGCGTGCTGGCCAGGCTCTACGGAGCGCAGGGCGAGCAGCTGTGCGTCGTGGACGCGGAGCAGGGGCGCCTCGGCCAGAGCTTCGCGCTGGAGGGCGATCCCTATCGGCTCTACGAGGGCTTCGGGGACTGGGATCTGCTGTTCACCGGCGGAACGGCGCTGTACGGCTGGACGGCGGAGGCCGGGGAGAGCCGGCAGATCGCCGATCTGCTCGCCAGCAACGTGATCGCCGACGACCTGGTGCTGCTGGGCGCGGCGCCGGACGGCACGCTGCGGGGCCTCTGCCGGGAGCAGGACGGCGAGCGGGAGAGCCTTGAGCTCGTGACGCTGACGGTGACGCAGCGCGACGCCTCGGCGGAGCCCGAGGTGCTGACGCTCGGCGCCCTCTACCCCGACGCCTTCAGCCGCGCGGTGCAGGCCTTTAACCGCTCGCAGCAGGACGTGCGCATCGAGCTGCGCGATTATTCGGCCCTGATGCGCGGCGAGGAGGACTACGAGACCGCGCTGACCAGACTCAGCGCCGAGATCCTCAGCGGCGACATGCCGGATCTGCTCGCGCTGGACGGTCTGCCCTACCGGCAGCTGGCGGGAATGGGACTGCTGGAGGATCTGTATCCCTATCTGGACGCCGATCCCCAGCTCAGCCGCGGCGACTTTTTCGCGAGCGCGCTCAAAAGCATGGAGGTCGGCGGCGGGCTGTATCAGGCGGCCCCCAGCTTCATGATCCTTTCCCTCATGGGCGCGAGCTCCGTCGTGGGCGACACGCCGGGCTGGACCTACGACGAGCTGAACGCGGCGCTGTCGAGGATGCCCGAGGGCTGCACGGTGCTCGGTCCCTACGCCGGCCGAGACGAGATGCTGGAGATCTGCGTCTATCTCGAGATGGACCGCCTCGTGGACTGGGAGACGGGCTTCTGCCGCTTCGACAGCGAGGACTTCATCAAGCTCCTGGAGTTCGTAAACGGTTTCCCGCAGAACGTCGACTACGGCGCGGGCGGATCGGAGAGCGCGTCGTCCCGCATCGCCTCCGGCAAGCAGCTCGTGGTTCAGGTGGACGTGTCCGACCCGGATTCGATCTGCGTCTATGAGCAGCTCTTCGGCGGCGACGCCACCTATATCGGCTTTCCGACCAGCGAGGGCGTCGGCAATATCCTCTATGTCCAGGGCGGCGTCGCCATGAGCAGCGCCTGCCGCGACAAAGCCGCGGCCTGGAGCTTCCTGCGGCAGCTTCTGAGCGCGGATTACCGGGGCGATTCCGTCGGCGGCCTGCCGATCAACCGCGCCGCCTTCGACCGGATCGTCGCCGAGGCGATGGAGGCCGAGTATGAGAAAGACGAAAACGGCGATTACAGGCTCGACCCGGAGACCGGAGAGCGCATCCCGCTGCCGAAGGGCGGCGGAGGCATGAGCGAAGGCGGCGACGCGGCGATGGAGTACACGCTCTGGCCGATGACCGAGCGCCAGCGTGACAAGCTGCTGGAGCTGATCGAGTGCTCCACGCGCAGCGTGGACATGAACGCGACCGTGTTCGGCATCGTCAGGAATCTGTCCGAGGCCTACTTCTCCGGGCAAAAGAGCGCCGGGGAGGTCGCGCGGCTCATTCAGAGCAAGGTCAGCCTCTACGTCAACGAGCAGCGATAAGCCGGGGCCGTCCGAGGGGCGCCGGAGCCGAACGGCTCGCCGCTTCCTCAGCCGACAGCGCCCGCCCTTGCCTTCCCCGCCGCAGCGGGGAAGGCTGAAAGAATGAACTGAAACAACGACATGGGGGCGGGTCCGCGAACCCGCCCCCATGTCGTTCTTCTTTTCTTTTCCTTTTCAGTAATTCGCCTCGTGGACCTCGAAATAGGCCTGCGGGTGAGCGCAGACGGGGCAGACCTCGGGCGCCTTCGTGCCGACGACGATGTGGCCGCAGTTGCGGCACTCCCAGACCTTGACCTCGCTCTTTTCAAAGACCTGCGCGGTCTCCACGTTCTTCAGCAGCGCGCGGTAGCGCTCCTCGTGCATCTTCTCGATCGCGCCGACGCCGCGGAACTTCGCCGCCAGCTCCGTGAAGCCCTCTTCCTCGGCCTCGCGGGCCATGCGCTCGTACATGTCGGTCCACTCGAAATTCTCGCCCGCGGCGGCCTGCTCGAGATTCGCCGCCGTGTTCCCCAGCTCGCCCAGCTCCTTGAACCAGAGCTTGGCGTGCTCCTTCTCGTTCTCCGCCGTCTTCAGGAACAGCGCCGCGATCTGCTCGTAGCCCTCCTTCTTCGCCGCCGAGGCGAAATAGGTGTACTTGTTTCTCGCCTGGGATTCGCCCGCAAAGGCTTCGCGCAGATTCTGCTCGGTCTTCGTGCCCGCGTACTTGTTCGCCATGATTTTTTCCTCCCGTATCATTGAATGGTATGTTTGATTATTTCCCCAGCATGCGCAGATATTCCGGCAGCGCCAGCTCGAATTTCACGCCGTACCAGTGCTCCGGGTCGCCCTGCGTCAGCTCGATGCAGCGCACTGTGTAGTCCGCCGCGAGCACGGCCGCGTCAAAGGCGTCCTTCCCGTTGAGCAGCGCGCCGACGAAGGCCGAGGCGTACACGTCGCCGGTGCCGTGGCAGCCCTTGGCGATGCGCCGGTGCTCGTAGGTGCGCGTCCCGTTTTCGTCGGACACGGCGACGCCGGTGCGCTCCGGCGCATAGCCCACGCCGGTGAGCACGACGGTCTTCGCGCCCGCCGCGCGCAGCTTCGCCAGCAGCGCCGCGATCCAGGCCTCGTCGTAGCTCTCGCGGTAGTCCGTGCCGGTCAGGAAGCAGGCCTCGGTGATGTTCGGCAGGATGATGTCGGCCCGGAAGGCCAGCGTCTTCATCGCCTCGACGTAGGCCGCGTCAAAGGCGGGGTAGAGCTTTCCGTTGTCGGCCATCGCGGGGTCGACGATGCGCAGGCCGCCCTCGCGCAGCAGCGAGGCGAAAATATCCTTCACGTCGGCGATCTGCTCCGTGCTGCCGAGGTAGCCGGTGTAGACGGCGTCGAAGCGGATACCCTCCCGCTTCCAGTGAGCGGCGATGGCGGGGACGTCCTCCGTCAGATCGCGCACGGTGAAGCCCGTAAAGCCCGCCGTATGCGTGCTCAGCACCGCCGAGGGCAGGATGCAGGTCTCGTGCCCCGCCGCCGAGAGGATCGGCAGCGCGACCGTCAGCGAGCACTGGCCGACGCAGGAAATGTCCTGTATGGTCAAAATTTTATGATAAGCCATGTTGAAAACCTCCCGTCCGTTTTCGGACGCAAACAGTATAGCCCCTTTGCCGCCGTTTTTCCAGCCCCCAAAGATAAAAATATTCCGGAGCTTTCACTCCGGAATCCGGCCCCGGGCCGCGGCGGGCGCGGGGCCTCGGAACGGCGGAGAGCCCGGGAAAGCGGGCCCTCCGCCGCACTCTTCATTCCGCCGCGTTCACGTCGAGGCCGAGCTCCTGCGGCAGGAAGCGCGGGCAGGTGCTCTCGCTGACGGTGATGACCGAGGCGGCCAGATGCGTGCCGATGCGCACGGCCTCGCTCATGCTCTTGCCGTAGGTCAGGCCGATCGCGACCCCGGCGCAGAAGGCGTCGCCCGCGCCGCTGGTGTCGCGCACCTTGACCGTCTCCGGCGGGAAAAAGCCCTTTTCTCCGTCCAGCGAGGCGTAGACCGCGCCGCGGCTGCCCATCGTGACGACCATCGAGGGGATGTTCGCCTTGACGATGCGCTGATAGAGCTCCTCCATCAGCTCGTCCGGCGTCATCTGCGAAAAATCGTCCACGAACAGGATGCCCGCCTCCAGCACGTTGCACACGAAGCAGTCGATCAACTGGAGGAAATCCCGGCGCTGGGAGGCGATGATCATGTTGGAGACCACGCCGTACACCTTTTTGCCGTATTTTTCGGCAAAGCGGAGGACTTTTTTGACGATCTCCTTGTCCATGTCGACCTCGATGACGACGCTGTCGGCGTCGCGGAAGATCTCGTCGCCCTTCTCCTCGATCAGGCGGAGCATCGGGTCCATGTTTGGCCGCTTCGAGATCGAGCCCGCAAGATCGCCGGTGTTGTCGAACACGGCGAGCCAGATGCCCATGCCGTCCGGCGTGGAGATCACGTAGTCGGTGTTGACCTTGTGCTTGCGCAGCTTGTGCAGCACCTCCTCGCCCTGCGCGGTGTCGTCCACCATGCTGACGAAAACGGGCCGCAGCTCGACGTTGGCGATATCCTCCGCCACGTTGCGCCCGACGCCGCCGTGCACCGTCTCCACGCGCCCGGCGTTGCGCCCGGCGGGGCTGTACACGTCGTCCGGAAAGCCCTTGATGTCCACGAATACGCTGCCGATGACCACGATCGCCATAGTTGTATCCTCCGTGCGGCTGATTTCCAGTTTTATGTAGTTCTATTATAGCCTGTTTTTTCCGTTTTCGTCAACGGATTTCTGCGCAGTATTTGACAGTTTTCGCGCGGGCGGGTATAATAAGCTGTCCGCGCGGCGCATAGGCTTTCCTATCCATTCTTCCGGAGGGCCTTATGAAACGACTGTGCTGCCTGCTGATTTGTCTTTCCCTGCTGCTGTGCGCCTGCGGGAGCGATCCCTCGGCCGAGCGCTGGGCCGCCTTCGCCGGGGAGCTCTCGGCCCGGCGCGACCTGCGCTTTACGGCGCGGCTGTGCGCCGAATACCCCGACGAAGCGCTTGACTACACGCTCTCTTACGAGGAGACCGCCGAGGGCTGCACGCTCCGGCTGCTCGAGCCGGAGGCGCTGCGCGGCCTGCGCGTAAGCCTCCGCCCGGACGGCACGCGCCTGAGTCTCGACGAGCTCTCGCTCGACGCCGCGCCGCTCGACGCCTTCGGACTCAGCCCCGCCTCCGCGCTCCCCGCCCTGACCGCGGCGCTGCGCGGCGGCCATCTCGAGAGCCATTGGACCGAGGACGGGCTGACCGTGGTGGAGCTGACGGCCGACGACGCGCTGAGCGTCCAGGTCTGGCTGGACGGCGATTTTATCCCGCAGCGCGCCGAGCTGAGAAGCGACGGCCGCGTCGCCGTGCGCTGCGAACTATCCGATTGGAGCTGACTCCTTATGAACGACCTGCAAAAGAGAACCTGGGCGGAAATCCGCCCGGAAGCGCTGCTGCACAATTACCGCGCCATCCGTGCCGCGCTGCCGGAGGGCTGCCGCTTTCTCGGCGTCGTCAAGGCCGACGCCTACGGGCACGGCGCGCTGCCGGTGTCCCGGCTGCTGCAGGAGGCCGGCGCGGACTATCTGGCCGTGTCCTGTCTCGACGAGGCACTGGAGCTGCGCGACGGCGGCATCACGATGCCGATCCTGATCCTCGGGCACACGCCGCGCGAGTACACCGGCGTGCTGATCGAGCGGCAGATCACGCAGACCGTCAGCGCTCTTGCCAAGGCACGCGAGTATTCCGCCGAGGCGGGCCGCCTCGGGAAGACGCTGAAGGTGCACCTGAAGCTCGACACCGGCATGAGCCGGCTCGGCTTCCTGTGCGCCGGGGGCTACCGCGAGACCGGCGCGGAGAATCTGCTGCGCACGGCGGAGCTGCCGAATCTGGACATTGAGGGCATCTATACCCACTTTGCCGTGTCCGACGAGCCGGACGAGGAGAGCCGGGCCTACACGCTTCGGCAGTTCGAGCTGTTCCGGTCCGTCACGGACGAGGTGGAGCGCCGCGGCGGCTTCTCCTTCCGTCTGCGCCACTGCGCCAACAGCGGCGCGGTGCTGCAGTATCCGGAGACCGCGCTGGACATGGTGCGGCCCGGGCTGCTGCTCTACGGCTACGGCGACGCGGAGGACAGGCTCGGCCTGCGGCCCTGCATGCGCCTCGTGACCACCGTGAGCACGATCAAAATCTACGAGCCCGGCACCTGCGTCAGCTACGGGCGGCATTTCGTCACCGAGCGGCGCACGCGCATGGGCGTGCTGGCGATCGGCTACGCCGACGGGCTGCCGCGGCTGCTCTCGAACCGCTGTTCCTTCGCCGCCGCGGGCGGGAAGGCGCCACAGCGCGGCAACATCTGCATGGACATGTGCATGGTCGATCTGACGGAGCTGCCGCAGGTGGACGTCGGCGCCGAGGTGGAGATCTTCGGCGAGCACAACAGCCTCGTCGAGCTCTCTGAGCTCGCGCAGACCATCCCCTACGAGCTGCTGTGCGCAGTCTCCAAGCGCGTCCCGCGAGTGTATCTGACGTAATCCCCTCGAGCTCCCCCGCTGCTCTGTTTCATGAGCTTTCAGCAAGGTTTTTTGACAGTCTCAAGGGCGCGGATTCATTCCGCGCCCTTTTTTCATGCGGCATATCATGCGGCATATTCGGCCTCGCGGCGGGAAAAATAGGAAGGATCATCCTACTTTTTTCGGAGGCTGCGATGAACGAATACGATCCCGGTCCCGGCGTCGGGCCGGAAAAACTGCCCGAAATTGCCGCAGACGCGGCCCGGCTGCTGGCGGCGACCGGCGAAGGGCGCGCGGACGGCGAGCGAAAACGGCTGCGCGAAAGCCTCGCGGCCGTGCGGCGCTGTGCCGACGCGGTGGAGCGGCGCTTCGGCGCGGCCGCGGCGGA
>JAILOS010000009.1 GCA_024690695.1 Oscillospiraceae bacterium | reverse complement strand
CAAGGCCCTGCACGGCATGGCCGCCGAGCGGCTGCTGAACGCGGGCGTGCTGGACAAGGGCATCATCGCCGTCGAGCGCATGAATCGCGGCGGCGAGACCTTCGACGATCTGGCCGTCGTCGTGACGCTCAAGGCCGACGGCAGCGTCGAGAAGAACATCCTCGGCGCGCTGGCCGAGACCTGCTACCTCTACGGGGGCGAAGCTCGCCTTGCGGAGATCTTCCGCAACCCGAGCCTGCAGCTGGCGACCTTCACGATCACCGAGAAGGGCTACACCCTGGCCGGGGACGACGTGAAGGCCGATCTGCTGGTCTCTCCCGAAGAGGCGAAGAGCTACATGGGCAAGGTCGCTTCGCTGCTGCTGGAGCGCTTCAAGGCGGGCGCGTTCCCCATCGCGATGGTGAGCACCGACAACTGCTCCCACAACGGCGACAAGCTCAAGGCCGCGATGACCGCCTTTGCCGAGGCCTGGAGCGACGAGGGCTTCAAGGCCTATATCGAAGACGGCGAAAAGGTCTCCTTCCCCTGGACGATGATCGACAAGATCACCCCGAGCCCCGATCTCACGGTCGGCGCGATGCTGGAAGCCGACGGCCTCGAGGGCTTCGCCCCCGTGCGCAACGCCCGCGGCACAGTCAAGGCCCCCTACGTCAACGCCGAGGAGAGCGAGTATCTCGTGCTCGAGGACGATTTCCCGAACGGCCGCCCGCCGCTCGAGAAGGCAGGCTTCTATTTCACCGCGCGCGAGACCGTGGACAAGGTCGAGCGCATGAAGGTCTGCACCTGCCTCAACCCCCTGCACACGGCGCTGGCCGTGTACGGCTGCCTGCTGGGCTTTGAGAAGATCTCCGAGGAGATGCAGGACGAGGACCTTCTCAAGCTGGTGAAGACCATCGGCTACAAAGAGGGCCTGCCCGTCGTCACCGACCCCGGCATCATCCGGCCCCAGGACTTCATCGACACGGTCGTGAACGTCCGCATCCCGAACCCCTTTATGCCCGACACCCCGCAGCGCATCGCCACCGACACCTCGCAGAAGCTGCCGATCCGCTTCGGCGAGACGATCAAGGCCTACCTCGCTTCGGATTCGCTGAACGTGCAGGATCTGAAGCTGATCCCGCTCGTGCACGCGGGCTGGCTGCGCTACCTGATGGCGGTGGACGATAACGGGAAGGCCTTCGAGCCCTCTCCCGACCCGCTGCTGGGCATGGCGCAGGAGTACGTCAAGGACTTCCACCTCGGCGAAAAGCCCGACTGTGCCAAGCTGGAGGGCCTGCTGCGCAACAAGACCGTCTTTGGCGTTGATCTCATCGAGGCGGGGCTGGCCGACAAGGTCTGCGCTTACTTTACGGAGCTCACCGCGGGCGTCGGCGCCGTGCGCGCGACGCTGCACAAATACGTCTGGGAGGAATAAGCCATGAACGCAATGAATGAACGCATTTCGAAGATCGGCGTCGTGCCGGTCATCAAGCTCAACCACCCCGAGCGCGACGCGGCAGGGCTCGCGAAGGCCCTCTGCGCGGGCGGCGTGCCGGTCGCGGAGGTCACCTTCCGCGCGGCGGGCGCGGACAAGGCCATCAAGATCATGAAGGAGACCTGCCCCGACATGCTCGTCGGCGCGGGCACCGTCACCAACACCGCGCAGATCGACGCCGTGATCGAAGCGGGCGGCGACTTCATTGTCAGCCCCGGCTTCGACCCTGAGCTCGTCGAATACGCCCAGAAGAAGGGCATCGCCGTCTATCCCGGCTGCACCACCGCGAGCGAGTACCACCAGGCGCTCAAGTTTGGCCTGGAGGTCATCAAATTCTTCCCAGCCGAGCAGTCCGGCGGTCTTGCGAAGATCAAGGCGCTGGCCGCTCCCTTCCCGATGTTTAAGGTCATGCCGACCGGCGGCATTTCCCTCAAGAACCTGAAGGAGTACATCTCCTGCCCGGTCATCGCGGCCTGCGGCGGCAGCTACATGGTCACCGCCGACCTGATCGACAACAACAGGTGGGACGAGATCACGGAGCTGTGCAAAAAGTCCCGTGAAATCGTGGAAGAAGCGAGGGCTTGAATATGGAACTGAATCTGAGACCGAGAGAAGAATGCCGCTTTGACGCTGTATCCCTGGGCGAGGTGATGCTGCGCCTCGACCCCGGCGAGGGCCGCATCCGCACCGCGCGCACCTTCCGCGCCTGGGAGGGCGGCGGCGAGTACAATGTCATCCGCGGCCTGCACAAGTGCTTTGGCCTGAACACCGCCGTGATCACCGCCTTTGCTGACAACGAGGTCGGCAGGCTGATGAAGGATTTCATCGAGCAGGGCGGCGTGAGCACCGATCTGATTTACTGGAAGAAGACCGACGGCATCGGCCGCATCTGCCGCAACGGCATCAACTTTACCGAGCGCGGCTTCGGCATCCGCGGTGCGGTGGGCTGCTCCGACCGCGCGAACACCGCGATCTCCCAGGCGACGCCCGCCGATTTCGACTTTGAAACTATCTTCGGCAAGCTGGGCGTGCGCTGGCTGCACACCGGCGGCATCTACGCGGCCCTCTCCGAGCAGAGCTGCGAGACCGTGATCGAAGCCTGCAAGATCGCGAAGAAGTACGGCACCGTCATCTCCTACGACCTCAACTACCGCCCCTCGATGTGGAGCGCCATCGGCGGCCTGGAAAAGGCCCGCGAGGTGAACCGCGAGGTTGCGAAATATGTCGACGTGATGATCGGCAACGAAGAGGACTTCACCGCCTGCCTGGGCTTCGAGATCGAGGGCAACGACGAGAATCTCAAGGAGCTCAATATTGACGGCTACAAGAAGATGATCGGCAAGGCCGCCGAGACCTACCCGAACTTTAAGGTCGTGGCGACCACGCTGCGCACCGTGAAAACGGCCACCGTCAACGACTGGAAGGCCATCTGCTGGGCGGACGGCGAGATTTACCAGTCCAAGGAATACAACGGCCTCGAGATCATGGACCGCGTGGGCGGCGGCGACAGCTTTGCCTCCGGTTTGGTCTACGGCCTGATGACCACGGGCGACGCCGAAAAGGCCGTCAACTACGGCGCGGCCCACGGCGCGCTGGCGATGACGACGCCGGGCGACACCTCCATGGCTTCTGTGAACGAGGTCGAGGCGATCATGGGCGGCGCGGGCGCGAGAGTCAAGCGCTGAGGTGGAACGATGAAGGCATTTATGGATAAAGACTTCCTGCTCTCCACGGAAACAGCGAAGCACCTCTACCACGACTATGCCGCGCCCATGCCCATCATCGACTATCACTGCCACCTGAACCCGCAGGAGATCTTCGAAGACCGGCAGTTTGACAACATCACGCAGGTCTGGCTCGGCGGCGACCACTACAAGTGGCGGCTGATGCGCTCGGCGGGTGTGGACGAATACTACATCACCGGCGGCGCCACAGATCGCGAGAAGTTCCAGAAATGGGCGGAGACCCTCGGCCTCGCGATCGGCAACCCCCTCTACCACTGGAGCCATCTCGAGCTGCGAAACTACTTCGGCTATGAAGGCGCGCTCAACGGCGAAACGGCTGAGGAGGTCTGGAAGCTCTGCAACGAAAAGCTGAAAACGCTTTCCGCGCGCAAGCTGATCGTGAACTCAAACGTGAAAGCTCTCTGCACGACCGACGATCCGGCGGATACGCTGGAATGGCACAAAAAAATCGCCGCGGACGAGTCCTTCGGCGTCAAGGTGCTGCCGAGCTACCGCCCGGACAAGGCGCTGGGCATCGAGAAGCCGGACTATCTGGATTACCTAAAGCGCCTGGGCGAGATCGGGAGCTTTGAACAGCTCGCGGCGGCGCTCAAGGAGAGGCTGGCCTTCTTCGTCGCCTGCGGCTGCCGGGTCTCCGACCACGGGATGGAGGCTGTGCCTTACGCCCCCGCGACGGCGGCCGAGGTCGATGCGATTTTTCAAAAGCGCCTCGCGGGCGAGCTGCCGACAGAACGCGAGCAGAAGCAGTTCAAGACCGCGCTGCTGCTTGAGCTCGGACGCGCTTACCACCGCCTCGGCGTGGTGATGCAGCTGCACTTCGGCGTGATCCGCGACAATTCCCGTCGCGTGTTCCGCGCGCTGGGACCCGACGCGGGCGTCGACTCCATCGGCGACCAGCCCTCCATCAAGGAGCTGGCGGCCTTCCTCGGCGCGCTGGACGACACGGGCGAGCTGCCCAAGACGATCCTGTATTCCCTCAACCCCAATGACAACGCCGCGCTGGTGACAGTCATGGGCGCTTTCCAGACTGGCGAGGCCGTCGGCAAAGTCCAGCACGGCAGCGCCTGGTGGTTCAACGACCACAAGACCGGCATGATCGACCAGCTCACGACCCTGGCCGCAGACGGCTATCTCGCGGGCTTCGTCGGGATGCTCACCGACTCGCGCAGCTTTCTCAGCTACGCGCGGCACGAGTACTTCCGCCGCATCCTCTGCGAGCTGATTGGCTCCTGGGTCGAAAACGGCGAATATCCGAACGACGAAAAAGCCCTCCGGACCATCGTCGAGGGCATCTGCGTGAAGAATGCGGAAACGTATTTTGATCTGTAAAAAAGAATTGCGCGATCTCAGCTCGGCATGCGCCCGGCTGAGATCGCGCCTTTTCCGGCGTCTTCAACGCCGCCGTCGGTTTTCGCCGCGCTTGCCGCGCCCGGCGGAGAGGACGAAAAAAACGAAAATTCTGAAAAACGCATTTCCAAAACCCGCAATCGTATGCTATAATTATTCTATTCCATACAAACCGGAGAGACGAACAGGAGGCAGTACAAATGAACAAAACCGAAGCAAGGGGACAAACCACGTACAAAGACGAATACGCGCGCTGGCTCGCGCATGATCTGGAGGACCCGGATCTGCTGCCCGAGCTTCTGAAGGTCAAGGACAGCGACGGTGAGATCAAGGACCGCTTCGCCGTCTCCCTGCAATTCGGCACGGCCGGTCTGAGAGGCACGCTGGGCGCGGGCACGAACCGCATGAATATCTGGGTGGTCCGGCAGGCGACCCAGGGGCTGGCCAACTGGGTGCTGACCCAGGGCGGCACGCAGACGGTCGCCATCTCCTTCGACAGCCGCATCAAGAGCGACGTTTTTGCCAAGGAGGCGGCGGGCGTCCTCGCGGCCAACGGCGTCAAGGTGAGGATCTACGACGCGCTGATGCCCGTTCCGGCGCTCTCCTTCGCCACCAGATTCTATCACTGCAACGCCGGCATTATGGTCACGGCCTCGCACAACCCCGCACGCTACAACGGCTACAAGGCCTACGGCCCCGACGGCTGCCAGATGACCGACGACGCGGCGGCCATCGTCTACGACGAGATCCAGAAGACGGACGTCCTCACCGGCGCCAAACATATCTCCTTTGCCGAAGGCGTGGAGAAGGGGCTGATCCGCTTCGTCGGCGACGGCTGCAAGCAGGCCTTCTACGAGGCGATCGAAGCGCGCCAGGTCCGCCCGGGCCTCGCCGCGAGCTCCGGCCTGAAGCTGGTCTACTCGCCGCTCAACGGCTCCGGCCTGGTCCCCGTGACCCGCGTGCTGAACGACATCGGGATCACGGATATCACCATCGTGCCCGAGCAGGAATATCCCAGCGGCTACTTCACCACCTGCTCCTACCCGAACCCCGAGATTTTCGAGGCGCTGAAGTACGGGCTGAAGCTGGCCGAGGAGACCGGCGCCGATCTCATGCTCGCCACCGACCCCGACGCCGACCGCGTGGGCATTGCCATGCGCTGCCCGGACGGGAGCTACGAGCTGGTGTCCGGCAACGAGATGGGCGTGCTGCTGCTCGACTATATCTGCGCGGGCCGCATCGAAAAGGGAACCATGCCGAAAAACCCCGTGGCCGTCATGTCGCTGGTCTCCACGCCGCTGGCCGACGCCGTGGCCGCGCACTACGGGGTGGAGCTGCGCCACGTGCTCACCGGCTTCAAGTGGATCGGCGATCAGATCGCCCGCCTCGAGGCCGCCGGCGAGGTCGACCGCTTCATCTTCGGCTTTGAGGAGAGCTACGGCTACCTGGCCGGGCCCTATGTGCGCGACAAGGACGCCGTCATCGCCTCCATGCTGATCTGCGAGATGGCCGCCTACTACCGCAGCATCGGCTCCTCGATCAAGCAGCGCCTCGAGGAGATCTACGCCCAGTACGGGCGCTACCTGAACAAGGTGGATTCCTTCGAGTTCCCCGGCCTGACCGGTATGGACAAGATGGCCTCCATCATGAAGG
>JAILOS010000036.1 GCA_024690695.1 Oscillospiraceae bacterium | reverse complement strand
GCGCGCGCGGATCTCCTCGCTGCTGCCGGCGCCGTCGACGATGACGGTGTTCTCCTTGCCGACCTTGACCTGATGCGCCTGGCCGAGCATGTTCAGCTGGGCGTCCTTGAGCTCCATGCCCAGTTCGCTGCTGATGACCTGACCGCCGGTGAGGATGGCGATGTCCTGCAGCATTTCCTTGCGGCGATCGCCGAAGCCGGGGGCCTTGACGCACACGCAGGTGAAGGTGCCGCGCAGCTTGTTGAGCACGATGGTCGCCAGGGCCTCGCCCTCGACGTCCTCGGCGATGATCAGCAGCTTGCGGCCGGCCTTGACGATCTGCTCGAGCATCGGCAGGATCTCCTGGATGTTGGAGATCTTCTTGTCGGTGACGAGGATCAGCGCGTCGTCGATCACAGCCTCCATCTTGTCGGGATCGGTGACCATATAGGGAGAGAGATAGCCGCGGTCGAACTGCATGCCCTCGACGACCTCACTGTAGGTCTCGGCGGTCTTGGACTCTTCGATCGTGATGACGCCGTTGCGGCTGACCTTCTCCATCGCCTCGGCGATCAGCGTGCCGATCACCTCGTCGCCGGAGGAGATGGTGCCGACGCGGGCGATGTCCTTCGAGCCGGAGACGGGGACGGAAACGGCCTTCACAGCCTCGACGGCAGCGGCGGCGGCCTTCTGGATGCCCTTGCGCATCGTCATCGGATTCGCGCCGGCGGCGAGGTTCTTCAGACCCTCGTTGATCATCGACTGAGCGAGCAGGGTGGCGGTGGTGGTGCCGTCGCCGGCCACGTCGTTGGTCTTCGTGGAGACTTCCTTGATGAGCTGAGCGCCCATGTTCTCAAAGGCGTCCTCAAGCTCGATCTCCTTGGCGATGGTCACGCCGTCGTTCGTGATCAGCGGAGAACCGAATTTCTTGTCCAGAACGACGTTGCGGCCCTTGGGGCCCAGGGTGATCTTCACCGTGTCGGCCAGCTGGTTGACGCCGCGCTCGATCGCTTTTCTCGCTTCTTCACCGTAAATGATCTTTTTAGCCATGATTGCCTTCCTCCTTATTCAATGACGGCCAGAATGTCGCTCTGACGGACGATGGTGTACTCCTCGTCGCCGAGCTTGACCTTGCTGCCGGTATATTTGCCGACCAGGACCTGCTGTCCGGCCGTGACGATCATTTCCACTTCCTTGCCGTCCACGAGACCGCCGGGGCCGACCTCGACCACCTGATAGATCTCGGGCTTCTCCTGCGCCGCGGCGGCGAGGAAAATGCCGGAGGAGGTGCGCTCCTCCGCGGCGTTCTGCTTGAGAACGACTCTGTCAGCCAAAGGTTTGAGCTTCATATCGGTTACCTCCAAAAAAGTACTTGACAAAAATCAGCATCGTTAGCACTCGAACAACCTGAGTGCTAACGATGCTTACTATACCACAAAATTCTATTTTTGCAAGCCCCTCCGAGCAAAAAGAGGGAAAAAGAATGTAAACTTTTTGCGACGGCCGGGCGCGCTTCAGGTCGCCGCGGCGGGCTCCCGGACTTCGCCGAAGAAGCGCATGCCGGCCGGGACGATCAGGCGCAGAGCGCCCGGAACGAGACGCATGCGGATACGGTCGGCCACGACGGCTTCGCCGTCGACGTTCACGACGTCGGGCTTGTCCAGCTCGATGTCGACCTCGGTGCCGTGCAGGTGCGTGACGTAGTCCGAGATCTCGTCGGAGCGGCCGGAGGCGTAGCGCCCGATCAGCACGCCCAGCTTGACGACGCCCACGCCTTTGACGACGAAGATATCCAGCTCGCCGTCGTCCGGCATCGCGTCCAGACTGGGGTTGAAGCCGCCGCCGTAAAAGCGCCCGTTGCAGGCGCAGACCAGCGAATGCTTCCCGGCGGCGGAAAAATCGCCGCTTTTTACGCGCATATTCGTCGCGATGCCTTTGAAGATGTTGACCAGCAGGCTGACGACGTAGCCGGCGGTCCCGCCGATCACCGGGATCTTGCTGTACTTGTGCACGTCGCAGCCGATGCGCGCGTCAATGCCCACGGAGGCGATGTTGGCGCTGTAGCGGCCGTTGACGTCGATCAGGTCGATCGGGTGCACGAGGCCCTCCAGCAGCGCGGGCAGATCGCGGAAGAGATCCTTCTCCTCGCCGAACATCCGGCAGAAGTCGTTGCCGGTGCCGGTGGGGAAGGGGGCGAGGGCGACGTTCGGCAGCAGCGCCGCGCCGCAGACGCACTCGTTGAAGGTGCCGTCGCCGCCGCAGGCGTAGACCCGCAGCTCCTCGCCGGAGGCGGCCTCGGCGCGGATCTTCTCCGCCGCGTCCATCGGAGCGCGCGTCACGTAGATTTCATAGGGCTCGCCGCGGTTTTGAAACGCAGCCTCGACCCTGGCCTTCACGTCCCCGGTGGCGTCGCGTCCGCCGGCGACGGGATTGACGATAAACAGATGCTTCATGTTCTCACGACCTCAGCTTTATTTGTAATACATAAACAGATCGCATTTGATCATGCCGTTGTAGAGCTTGCGCTTTTTGTCCGCCGTACGGCCGAAGCAGCGCTCGAACTCCGTGTGCGAGCTCAGCAGGTACAGCGACCAGCCCTCGCTTTTCGCCCAGGCCGCGCCGAAGCTGCGGTAGAGCCGCTCGGCCTCCTCCTTTTCCAGGATGCGCTCGCCGTAGGGCGGATTCGTGACGATCACGCCGCGCTCCGTCGGGCGGGAGAAGGCGGCGGCGTCCGCGACCTCGAAGCGGATCAGCTCCGCAACGCCGGCGCGCCGCGCGTTTTCCTCCGCCAGAGCGATCGCCTTCGGGTCGATGTCCGAGCCGAAGATCCGGTAGCTGCCGCGGTATTCGCGTTCGCGGGCGCGCTCGCGCTCCCGCGGCCAGACGGAGGGATCGACCGTCGCCCAGTCCATCGCGCGGAAGCGCCGGTTCAGGCCCGGCGCGCGGTTGAGCGCGATCAGCGCCGCCTCGATCGGGATCGTGCCGCTGCCGCAGAAGGGATCGCAGAAATCGTCCCGCCCGCGATAGCGCGAGAAGCCTACCATCGCGGCGGCCATCGTCTCCTTCAGCGGGGCCGCGTTGTGCGCCGGCCGGTAGCCGCGTTTGTGCAGGCCCTCGCCCGAGGTGTCCAGACAGAGGCTGACCTGATCCTTCATGATCGAAAACTGCACCTGATAGCAGGCGCCCGTCTCCGGGAACCACTCGAGGCCGTATACGCTTTTGAGCCGCTCGACGATCGCCTTTTTGATGATTTTCTGGCAGTCGGAGACCGAAAAGAGCTTCGAGTTGAGACTGTAGCCCTTCACCGGGAAGGCCCCGTCGCGCGGGATCAGCTCCTCCCAGGGCAGAGCGCGCGTGCCGACGAAGAGCTCCTCGAAGCTCTGCGCCTGAAAGCGCCCCAGCTCGAGCAGCACGCGCTCGCCGACGCGCAGATTAATATTCGCGCGGGCGATGGCCGCGTCGCCGCCGCGAAAGCTGACGCGCCCGTTTTCCGCGCGCACGTCGGCCATCTCCAGACGGCGCAGTTCGTCGGCGATCGGCGCCTCCAGACCGAGCAGACAGGGAACAGCAAGCGTATATTCCATGACAGGCCTCTCCCGATTCATCAATTCTTTTCGTATAATACATCAAAAATTGGAACTTGTAAAGCGGGCCGATTGACGGAGAACGCGAAAAAGACTATAATGGACGAGCCAAGAACGAAAAGGGAGGAACCGTCATGAACAAGATTGCGATCGTCACCGGCGGCAGCGGCGGGATCGGACGCTGCACCGCGGCCGAGCTGAGAAAGGCCGGCTGCACGGTGTATGAGCTTTCCCGCAGCGACAAGCCGGCCGAGGGGATCATCCACCTCACGGCCGACATGACGAAGGAGGAGCAGGTCCGCGCCGCCGTCGAGGAGGTTATCCGCCGCGAGGGCCGGATCGACATTCTGGTCAACAACGCCGGCTTCGGCATTTCCGGCGCGGCGGAGAGTACGGAGTCGAAGGATTCCCACGCTCAGCTCGAGCTGAACCTTTTCGGCATGGACAACGCGACCCGCGCCGTGCTGCCTGTCATGCGCGCGCAGCGCAGCGGCCGCATCGTCTGCATGAGCTCGATCGCCGGCATCCTGCCGATCCCGTTCCAGCTCTGGTACTCGGTGTCCAAGTCGGCCATCATCTCCTACGTGCTGGCGCTGCAGAACGAGATCCGCCCCTACGGGATCACCGTCTGCGCGATCATGCCCGGAGACATCGCCTCGGGCTTCACCGACAACCGCCTGAAATCCGACGCGCTGGACGGCGAATACGCCGGGCGCATCGCCCGCAGCGTCGCCGTGATGGAGCACGACGAGCGAACCGGCATGAAGCCGGCCGACGCGGGCGCCTTCGTGGCGAAGATCGCCCTGCGCAAAAACAGCCGCCCGATGGTGGCGATGGGCTTCGCCTACAAGGCCGCGGCGATGGCGGCCAAGCTCCTGCCCCGCCGCTTCTCCAACTGGCTCGTCGGCCTTATCTACGCGAAGTGATCCCTTGACAGCCCGAAAAAACCGCCGTCCGAAGCGTTTTCAAAACGCTTCGGACGGCGGTTTTTTCGGCTTCAGCGCCGCATCAGGCTCCATCTGCCGAGCTCGGGGTACAGACCGAGAAAGTCTCTGCCCAGCAGATACCAGCGTTCCCCGTAACGGGCGGCGAGGAGGACGAGCAGATACTCGTCGCCGTCGACCGTCAGCTCCATCCCGACGAGACGGACGGCGGAAACGCCGTACATCTCCTCGATCCCCTCGTACATCTTATCGACGCGCTCCCTGTCATAGTCCTCGTCCAGGAGCTTTTTGTCGGAGAGGACCTTGCCGGGCTTCATGCTCTCCAGCTTGGCGGTGTGCTTCCAGGCCCGCCAGAAATCCCGCAGCTGCGTCTCGTCCCGGAGCATCCACGTGTCGTTGCAGTATTCCTCCGGCACGGCGACGGCCATGAGCTGCCCCCAGACGACGTCGGCGATGGCGGAGACGCGCGCCTTCACGCGCAGCTGCTGCAGAAGCTCCGTCGAGTCCGGGATCACCGAACCGGAGAGCGGATAGCTGCTGTTGAAAGCCTCGACCCGTTCATAATAGGCGCGAGGATCATATCGGTTTACATAACTCTCAACCGCGAAGCAGGCGATCATCGCGTCCAGATCGCCCTCCTTCATCGCCTCGGCGTAGGCGCGGATCGCGTCCTCCGGGCTGTCGAAGCCGGGCCCCTCGATCTGAGCGTCGCCGGTGCGCAGCACGCCCGTCAGCAGCAGCGCGGCCACGGCGAGGGCGGCCAGCAGCAGACCGGCAGCGGCCGCGAGCGGAACAAGCCAGCGCGGCGCGGTCTTCTTCTCTTTCTTTTTCTCGTCGCCGGCGGGAGCGGCTTCGTCCTCGACGGAGGCCGTCTGGCCCCCTGCGGAGGCGGTCGTCGACCGCAGGATTTTGAACGGGGACTTTTTTCGCCGGGCTTTCTTTTCCTCCGCGGGGACAGCTTCGTCCTGTGCGGAGCTGACCGGCGGCCGCGGCACGGCGACCGGCTGCTTCTGATAGAAGCGGAGGCCGCAGTTCGGGCAGGTTTCGGCCTTGTCGGAGATCTCTTTCCCGCATTCGGGACAGTTGAAGAGCGCCATCTTCTGCGCCTCCTTTCAACGTGGTTTTTTCAGCGGCCGACGGCTTCGATGAAGCGGAGGAAGGCGGCCTGTCCGGCCTCGTCGCGCTTGAAGACGCCGGCGTCCTCCAGCACCTGCTGGAAGACCAGACCGACCTCGCCGCGCAGGATCGGGCGCACGTTCTCCTCGGTGAAGCTGTGGCGCTGCTTCAGCTCGTCCGCCCAGTCGGCGTGCTTGGCGAGCGTTTCGTTTGCGCGCAGGTCCTCGCCGCTGACGATCGCCCCGGCCAGCGCCTCCAGCTCGGCCTTCAGCCGGGCGGGGAGGACCGCCAGACCCATGACCTCGATCAGCCCGATGTTCTCCTTCTTGATGTGGTGGAGCTTCGCGTGCGGGTGGAAGACGCCGAGCGGGTGCTCGTCAGTCGTGAGGTTGTTGCGCAGCACGAGGTCGAGCTCGTAATCCGCGCCGCGGCGGCGGGCGATCGGCGTGACGGTGTTGTGCGGCGTGCCCCCGGTCTCGGCGAAGACGAAGGCGCTCTCGTCGGAGTAGCCGCGCCAGACGGCGAGGATCCGGTCTGCCAGCAGGGCCAGGCGCTCGCGGTCGGGCCCGGTAAGGCGGATCACGGACATCGGCCAGCGCACGATGCCCGCGCGCACGTCCTCCCAGCCGCGGAAGCGCACCGGCGTTTCCACCGGAGCCTTGGCCATCGCGAATTCATAGCGGCCGCCCTGGAAATGATCGTGGCTCAGGATCGAGCCGCCGACGATCGGCAGATCGGCGTTGGAGCCGAGGAAGTAGTGCGGGAAGAGCGTCACGAAGTCGAGCAGGCGGCGGAAGGCGCCGAGATCGACCTTCATCGGGATATGGCGGCTGTTGAGCACGATGCAGTGCTCGTTGTAATAGACGTAGGGGGAGTACTGCAGGAACCAGTCGGCCCCGTCGAGCTTCAGCGGGATCAGCCGGTGGTTCTGCCGCGCCGGGTGGTTCATGCGTCCGGCATAGCCCTCGTTCGTGCCGCACAGCAGGCACTGGGGATAGCCGCTCTGCGGCGCGGCCAGAGCCGCGGCGATCGCGCGGGGATCCTTCTCGGGCTTGGCGAGGTTGATCGTCACGTCCAGCGGACCGTAGGCGCTGTCGTAGACCCACTTCACGTCCTTGCGCGTGCGGTCGCGGCGGATGTAGTTGGTGTCCTGGCTGAAGCGGTAATACCAGTCGGTCGCTTCGGCGGGACTGCGCGCGTACTTCTCCCAAAACCGCCCGATCACCTCATGCGGAAAGGGCGTGAGCACGCCCATCAGCTTCGTGTCGAACAGATCGCGCGCCACGGCGTTGTCGTCGATCAGGCCGCGGCGGCAGGCGTCGCCGCAGAGCGTGTCGAGCAGGACTTCAAGCGGCACGTCGACGCGGCCTTCGCCCCCGGCCTCGTCGAGCTGCATGACCTCCAGCAGCCGGTTGTAGGCGAAGGCGCGGTCCTCCTCCCGGATCAGCTCTTTGTCGAGCGCATAGCGCAGCAGGGCTTCCAAAACAGTTTTCATGGCGTCCTCCGACACAAGTAAAATCAACAATACTCTATCATAGTTGCCGCTTCTTGTCAAACGAACGGCTAAAGCCGGGCGCCGCGGCGCATACTATTCCCGTACCGGAACGAAGGAGGGAAAAGCATTTGACAAACGAAGAATACGGAAAATTCGTCGATCGGCACAAGCCGCGCTCGCCGATGAAGGGCGACCTGCTCTGGGCCTTCCTGGTCGGCGGGGCGATCTGCTGCCTGGGAGAGGCCGTCCGGCGCTTTGCGCTTTCGCGGGGGCTCGACGCGGATACCGCCTCGGCGGCGGCTTCGCTCGCGCTGGTTTTTCTCGGCGCGCTGACGACGGGCCTCGGGATCTACGACCGGCTGGCGAAGAAGGCCGGCGCCGGCACGCTGGTGCCGATCACGGGCTTTGCCAATTCCGTGGCGGCTCCGGCGCTGGAATTCAAGACCGAGGGCTTTATCACGGGCACGGCGGTCAAGATGTTCTCGATCGCGGGTCCGGTGATCGTCTTCGGGATCGCCGGAAGCGTCGTCTACGGGCTGCTGCTGTGCCTTTTCGGCGGAGCGTAAAAACGCAAAAACAGCGGGAGGAACCTGTCCTTCCGCTGTTTTTTCCGTTTCGCTGAGGCTCAGCCGTCCAGCCGGGTGCCGCAGTAGCAGCAGAACACCGTGCCCTTCGGCGCGGGCTTTCCGCAGGTGGGGCAGACGTCCTCCTTCGGCGCGGGCGCCGGGGGAGGCGGAAGCTGCCTGCCGCACTGGGGGCAGAACAGCGACTGGATCGGGAGCTCGGCCCCGCAGCCGGGGCACTTGACAATGCCCTTGAGACGGCGGATGCTGTCCTCCGCCTCGGCGATCTCGGCGACGAGCTTGCCGATCTCCGCGACCTGCGAAGCAAATTCGCTGCCCGGATCCCCCCGGTGCGCCTGATAATAGGCCTTGCCCAGCTCGCAGCAGTGCTGGGAAACCAGCTTCCGGTCCTCCGAAATCAGGTTGTTCAGGCGGGAGATATCGCCCATATTCCTCGTCTGCTGGCTGACGTTCTGGCCGGCCTCGCTCAGCTTCTTGCCGAGATTATCGAAAAAAGCCATGTTGTACCCTCCGCTTCGATCGGCGTGACGCCGGATGTTCGCTCTTATTCTATCGGAAAAAACAGCGAGCGTCAAGCCCGGTTTTCTTGACATCGGGAGCGAACATGGTATAATTTTCAGGTGAAGGACGCGCCCGCAGGCGCAGCTCAAGCGGACAGCAGAGAGGAGAAAAAGCCATGACTCTGACAAAGATCGTCATTACCGGCGGACCCAGCGGCGGCAAAACCACGGCGATGAGCTGGATCCAGAACGCCTTTACCCGTCTGGGCTACACGGTGCTTTTCGTGCCCGAAACGGCGACGGAGCTGATCACCGGCGGCGTCGCCCCCTGGACCTGCGGCACAAACCTGGATTTCCAGAAATGCCAGATGCGCCTGCAGCTGGAGAAGGAGCGGATCTTTGAGGAGGCCGCGCGCAGCATGAAGGCGGACAAGCTTCTTCTGGTCTGCGACCGCGGCGCGCTGGACAATAAATCCTACATGAACGACGAGGAATTCGCCGCGGTGCAGGAATACGTGCACTGCAGCGAGGCCGAGATGCTCGCGGGCTACGACGCGGTGTTCCATCTGGTGACGGCGGCCAAGGGCGCGGAGGAGTTCTACACCTTCGCCAACAACGCCGCGCGCTACGAGACGGTCAGCCAGGCCGTCGCGCTGGACGACCGGCTGATCGAGGCCTGGTCCGCCCACCCGAGGCACACGATCATCGACAACTCCGTGGAGCTGCGCGAGAAGCTCAAGCGGCTGATCGCGGCGATCCGCAGCTTTCTGGGCGAGCCGGAGCCGAGCGAGATCGAGCGGAAGTTCCTGGTGTCCTATCCGGACCTTGAGAAGCTCGCCGCGCTGCCGGGCTGCCGCCGCGTCGAGATCGAGCAGGCCTATCTCCCCTCCGTCAGCGACGAGGAGCTGCGTATCCGCAAGTGGGTCGAGGACGGCAAGTCCATCTACTACAAGACCCGCAAGCGCCGCGTCAACGGCAAGCGCCTGGAGATGGAGGAGCGTCTGAGCCAGAAAACCTATCAGCATCTGCTGGAGCAGGCCGGCTGGAGCGAGCCGCTGCACAAAACGCGCTACAGCCTGAGCTATCGGGACCAGCTTTTCCAGCTGGACGTGTACCCCTTCTGGCAGGACAAGGCCGTCGTCAAGACCGAGGTCGACGGAGCGGAGACCGAGGTCGTCCTCCCGCCCGAGCTGCAGCTCATCCGCGAGGTGACCGGCGAGCCCGCCTTCAAGGACCGCGCCCTGGCGAAGGCGCATGGAATCTGAGACCCTGAACAGCCTTACAGAGAACGAACGACCGGGCGAGCGCGGGAACGCGCTCGCCCGGTCTGTTCGACAGAATAATATAACGAAAAAGCAGGTCACGCCGGCTCGTAGGAGCGGCTGATCTCCACGCCCTCGGCGTTGAATTCCACGTCCTCCATCAGCGCGGGATCGACCCGGCTGCGGCGCTTGACCACCATGCCCTCCCCCTGGTTGTTGAACACCCAGATCTTATAGCCGGGGTATTCGGGATCGGGCTTGTTGTAGGCCGAGCTCGGGTTGAGCCGGCAGAAGCGGGCGCGGCCCTCCGCCGTGTCCAGCAGATCGCCGGGACCGGCGTAATACAGCTCGTCCTGCATGGCTTTCTTTTTGAAGGCCTCCCAGTCCGCGTCCTCGACCTTGTTGACGTCGTTGGGTTGGATCATACGGCTCTTCCTTCCTTACTCGTTGATGAACAGCACGCCCAGCGTTTTCGGCCCGCAGTGCGAGGAGATGGTGCAGCCGGCGCGGGTGTGATGGATCTCCCGGACCTCGATCGTGCTGCGGACCAGCGCCTCCAGCTCTTCGACGACGGCGGGATCGACCTCGCCGGACTCGGTGATAAACACGTGTCCGGGCCGGACGGACTTGCCGGCGAGCCGCTCGGCGACGTACTGCTTATAGACGGCGTTGATGTTGCCGCGGTATTTCTTGTAGACGCCGAGCTTGCCGTCCTTCATCTCGAGGCCGGGCTTGAGGCGCAGGAGGTTCGCGCCCAGCGCGGCGACGCCGGAGCAGCGCCCGCCCTTCCACATGAATTCCAGCGTGTCGAGCACGAAGCTGGTGTCCACCTTGTCGGTGAGCGAGCGCAGATGCTCGGCGATATCGGCCGCGGCCATGCCGCGCTCGGCGCACTCGGCGCCCTCGATGCACAGCAGACCCACGCCGGTGGAGAGCATGCGGCTGTCCACGGTGTACACGCCGCCCAACTCCTGCGCGGCGATGCTGGCCGCGTTGAAGGTGCCGGAGAGCTCGGCGCTGATGTCCAGATGGACGACCTCGTATCCCTTTTCGGTGAAGGAGGAGAAGAACTCCAGGAACTGGGCCACGGAGGGCGCTGCCGTCTTGGGAAGGCTGCCGTCCTCGTGGTAATGGCGGTAGAGCTCGTCGGGCGTAAACTCCATGCCGTCCAGATAGCTCTGCCCCTTGAGCAGGATGGTCAGCGGGATCGTGCGGATCGAATAGCGTTCGAGCAGCTCGCTCGACAGGTCACAGGTGCTGTCAGCCGTGATGACGACAGGTTTGCTCATCGTCTGTTTCTCCTTTTATCGGGTTGATCAGGTCTCAAAATCGATCGAACCGCCGAGCTGCATCGCCTTCATGATGTTGTAGCGGTCCATCTGCAGGTGCTTTTTCTTCTGGAGGGCTTCCTCGATCGGCAGCTCGACGATGCCGCCCTCCTGCGTGGCGACGATCACGTTGCCGCGGCCCTCGGCGAAGGCGCGCACGGCGTAGTAGCCCATGCGGGTGGCGGTTTCGCGGTCGCGCGCGTTCGGGGAGCCGCCGCGCTGGATGTGGCCGAGAACGGTCACGCGCGGGTCGATGCCGATGCGGTCCTTGAGCTGCGCGGCGATGTCCACCGCGCTGCCCACGCCCTCGGCCACGACGACCATGAAGTGCGTGTTGCCGGCCAGGCGGGATTCCTGGATGCGCTCGACCACGTCGTGCTGGAGATCCAGCGGCCGCTCGGGCACGAGCACGGCGGTCGCGCCGACGGAGATGCCGACGTAGAGCGCGAGGAAGCCGGCGTTGCGGCCCATGACCTCGACGACGGAGCAGCGCTCGTGCGACTGCATGGTGTCGCGCAGCTTGTCGATGCAGTCGATCGCGGTGTTGCAGGCGGTGTCGAAGCCGATGGTATCGTTGGTGCAGCCGACGTCGTTGTCGATCGTCGCCGGGATGCCGACCACGGGGACGCCGAGGCGCGAAAGCTCCAGCGCGCCGCGGAAGGTGCCGTCGCCGCCGATGGCCACGACGCCGTCCAGACCCAGCATCTTGCAGGTGGAAACGGCCTTCAGCCGGCCCTTCTCGGTCATGAAGTCCTCGCTGCGGGCGGTGTACAGGATCGTGCCGCCGCGGGAGAGAATGTGCCCGACGCTGGCGCCGTTGAGCCGGACAAAGTCGCTGTTGATCAGACCCTGCCAGCCGCGCCGGATGCCGACGCATTCGATGCCGCTGTCCAGCGCCGTGCGGACCACGGCGCGAACGGCCGCGTTCATGCCGGGCGCGTCGCCGCCGCTGGTCAAAACGCCGATTCGTTTGATAGCCTTCATTTTTCTATGCCTCCCGTTGGACCGACAGGACGTTCGGATCCAATATATTTTTTTCCATTATACTCTTTCCCGCGGACAGGGTCAAGAAAAAACGGCGCCGCCCTGCGTTTTCACTTGCAAAGCCGGACGGATTCCTGCATAATAATATCATCAAGCATCCGGAGGGGGATCGTGATGAACACAAGCGAAGAAAATCTGAGCGCCAACCGCTTTTTCCCGGAGATCAAGCGCCGCTTCGGCTTCGGCTGCATGCGCCTGCCGCGGATCGGGGACGAGGTCGATATCGAGCAGTTCAAGCAGATGACCGACCGTTTTCTGGCCGAGGGCTTCAACTATTTCGACACGGCCCACGGCTATCTCCGCGGAAAGAGCGAGCTTGCGATCCGCGAGGGGCTGACGAGCCGCTGGCCGCGCGAGCGCTATATCCTGACCGACAAGCTCACCGGCGGCTTCTTTGAGAAGGAGGAGGACATCCGCCCCCTCTTTGAAAGCCAGCTCAAGGCCTGCGGCGTGGAGTATTTCGATTTTTATCTGATGCACGCGCAGGGGGCCGGCAACTACGACAAATTCAGGGCCTGCCGCGCCTACGAGACGGCCTTCGAGCTCAAGAAGGAGGGCAAGGTGCGCCACGTGGGCATCTCCTTCCACGACACGGCGGAATTTCTGGACCGCATCCTCACGGACTATCCGGCCCTCGAGGTCGTGCAGATCCAGTTCAACTACGCCGACTACGAGGACCCCGCGGTGCAGAGCCGCAAGGTCTACGAGGTCTGCCGGAAGCACGGCAAGCCCGTCATCGTCATGGAACCGGTCAAGGGCGGCAACCTTGTAAAGCTCCCGGAGGAGGCGGCCGCCGTTTTCGACGCGCTGGGCGGCGGCAGCTACGCCGGCTACGCGCTGCGCTTCGCCGCGGGCTTCGAGCAGATCTGCATGATCCTCTCCGGCATGAGCAGCCTGGAGCAGCTCGAGGACAACACCGCCGTCATGCGCGAGCCGCGGCCGCTCGACGAGCGGGAGCGCGAGGCGGTGGAGCGGGTCAACGAGATCTTCCACGGCAAGCATCTGATCCCCTGCACGGCCTGCCGCTACTGCACGGAAGGCTGCCCGCAGCAGATCCTGATTCCCGATCTTTTCCACTGCTACAACAGCATGGGCCTGTTCAAAACCTGGAACGCGGCCTTCTATTACGAGGACGTGTACACGGTCAAAAACGGCAAGGCCTCCGACTGCGTCGGCTGCGGACAGTGCGAGAGCGTCTGTCCCCAGCACCTGCCGATCCGCGCGCTGCTGAAGGACGTGGCAAAGACCTTCGAGAAGAATGAAGAATGACGGAACGGGCGCCGGTCTCTGCTTTGAGACCGACGCCCGTTCCGGCAGCCTGTCAAAAAAGCCCTCGAAAGGCCTTTTGACAAGCTGAGACGCATTGCGCCTTTGCCTGAGAGTTTTGCTCACAGGCAGCAAAACGGTTTTCAACCGTTCTGCTGGAGAACAGTATAAGCACAGCGCATCCGCTGCCAAAAACAAAAAACCTCCTTCACCACTGTGAAAGAGGTTTTTTGAACGGAAAGCTGAAACAGAATCCTTTGCATGGTTCGACGCGGATTATCGCAGGCAGCAGCGCCGCGTCAGCGTCTTCTCCTGTCGAAGCCGCGATTCTGGTAGTAGGTTCGTTTGCTCTCGTACATATTGCGGTCTGCTTGAGCCGCGATGGCTTTGATGTCGTTTTGCTCTCTGCTCGAGGCCACCCCGGCAGAAATAGAGATGCCGTTGATATAGCGGCCTTTCCAGCGCCGCAGCAGCTCCTCCAGCTGCGAAAGACAGCGCTGCGCCTTGTCGGTCGAACCGCTCATGACGATGCAGAATTCATCGCCGCCAATGCGATAGATGCTGTCGATCTCCTCAAAAGCGCCGCGCAGGCATTCCGAAGCGCCGATAATAAGCTCGTCTCCGGCCTCATGTCCTATCGTGTCGTTTGTATCCTTCAATCCGTTGATATCTGCCATGATAAGACAGAATTCGGAAGACACGTTAAGCTGCAGCAGCTTTTCCTCGTAGGCGCGTCTGTTTTTCAGTCCCGTCAGAGGATCATTATAGGCATATCTCTTCTGCATGTCGGCCAGCTGTTTTTCAGCTTCCGCATAAACATAACGCTCATAACGTTCCTTGTTGATCGCATTGCCGATCAGGAGGCCGAAGATGGAAAACAGAATGTAGTTGCCCAGTCCCCAGGAATAGATCTCCGGAGCGATAACGTTTCTCCCCAAAGCGATATAAAGAACAAGAGCGGAGATGTGGACGGCCAGCGATGACAGCGTGCTGTCGACAAAGATGGAAGGCGAAATAATGGCAACGGCAAACAGAGTGAGCGAACGCAGGTCCCATTGGCAGACGGCGATCCCGATTCCGCCGCCGAGCAAAGACAGACGAAAGATAAATTTGAACAGGAAAAGCGTTTTTGGAAACCGCTTTACCAGAAATTGGGAGCTACAATAGGAAAAAACACAAATGGCGAGCGCAACGGCATAGGCGGTGCGGCATCTGGCATAGTCCGGCGCCTTCAGCGACATCAAAAGGCAATAGATCCAAAAAAAGCTCACCAGCACAGACCAGTATGTCAGCGCTTTGTGATTAGCCTCGCCGACAGGCGTCTGCACCTGATCGTAATCCGCTTTCTCGATCCCGCCGTAAAGCAGATACTTTTTTACCTTCGACCAATAACGCGATTCGTTCTTCACGGCGCTTCCTCTCCGCTCCCTGACCCCTCATATGAAAGGCAAAAAAATATTATCAAAAGTATAGCGTATCCTCGCCGGAAAAGCAAGATGTAACTGCGGCTGAAGCGCGGCAGAAATTTCAGACGGTCTGGGAACCATTTCGAGAAGGATGACAGCAGGCAGCGCGCGGCTCAAAGGCGCCGCTGCTGAGCAGAACGGGCCGGGCATGAAAAACCGCCGGGTCCTTTGGTCCCGGCGGTTTTGCGGGAATCAGAAATCCTTCGAGGGATCCAGCTCCCGCATCTGCGCGGCGTCATAGACGAACTCGAGCTTTTCGAGCGGCGCGTCCGTCCAAGGGAAGAGCGTTCCATCCGTCCCGCCGACGTCTTCCAGCAAGCCAAGCCCCTCTTCGCTCCGGACCAGCTCGGCTGCGCCGCTGACGCAGGAGAGCTGCCAGGCGAATTCTGCTCGCGCGTCCTCATCCATCGGCTCGCAGAAGACGGCGGTCACGGCCTTGATCTGCGCCTCCTCCATGCCGGTCTGTATCGACCAGTCCAGCAGCCGGCAGGCGAGCTGCGCCGCGGTCAGAGAGCTGCCGGCCGTGCCGGGGTGCACGCGCTCGCGGATCTCCGTGAGGACCGGCGTCAGATCGTCGGCCGCCTCCGGCGCCGGAGGCGGCGCGGCGCCGCCGTCCTCGGGCGTGGCGATCGACATCGCATCCGGCGGCGGGGCCTCGAACTCCTCCTCGCAGGCGCACAGCGAGAGCGTCAGCAGCAGGACGAACAACAGGCAAAGAGCTTTTTTCATCGTCTGTCTCCTCTTTCTTTCGCCTGTCGGCTCAGTTGAAGCCGGCGGCGCTTTTTTCCAGCAGCGTCTCCACGCGCTCACGCAGCGCGGCGTTCTCCGGCGCGCGCAGCTCCGGGTCGCGCTCCAGCAGGGCGCGCGCCTCGTTCTGCGCCTCCTGCAGGACGTTCACGTCCGCGCCGAGGTCGGCCACGTGCATCTCCGGCAGGCCGTGCTGCCGGGAGCCGAAGAAATCGCCCGGGCCGCGCAGGCGCAGGTCCTCCTCGGAGATTTTGAAGCCGTCGTTCGTGCGGCACAGAACGTTCAGCCGCGCGCGGGTATCGTCGCTGTCGCTGTCCGAGACGAGGATGCACCAGCTCTTGTGCTTTCCGCGTCCGACGCGCCCGCGGAGCTGGTGGAGCTGGCTGAGGCCGAAGCGCTCCGCGTTCTCCACGATCATCAGCGCCGCGTTCGGCACGTCGACGCCGACCTCGATCACGGTCGTCGCTACGAGGATATCCGCCTCGCCCGCGGCAAAGGCGCTCATCACGCGGTCCTTGTCCTTCGGCTTCAGCTTCCCGTGCACGCAGGCGACGCGCAGATCGGGAAAAGTCCGCCGCAGCGTCTCAGCGTGCTCCTCGGCGGATTTCAGGTTCAGCGGTAACTCCTCGTTCTCCTCCACCATCGGGCAGACGACGAAGACCTGCCGCCCCTCGCCGACGAGCTTGCGGATAAAGCCGTTGAGCCGTTCGCGATAGCTCTCGTCAACGCTGAAGGTGTCCACCTTCTGCCGTCCGGGAGGCAGCTCGTCGATGACCGACACGTCCAGATCGCCGTAGAGGATCAGCGCGAGCGTGCGGGGGATCGGCGTCGCGGACATGACGAGCACGTGCGGCCTCAGCCCCTTGCCGATCAGCGCCGCGCGCTGGCTGACGCCGAAGCGGTGCTGCTCGTCGGTGACGACGAGGCCGAGCTCGCGGTATTCCACGTCCTCGCTGAACAGCGCGTGCGTGCCGACGACGAGGTCCCAGTCTCCGTTTTTCAGCGCTTCCCTCGCCAGCCGCTTCTCCTTCGCGCTCATCGCGCCCGTCAGCTTTCCCACGCGCAGACCCAGCGGCGCGAGCAGCGCGCTGAGCGTTGCGGCGTGCTGGTCGGCCAGGATCTCCGTCGGGGCCATGAAGGCGGCGGCGCTGCCGTTTTTGAAGCAGAACCAGATCAGCGCGGCGGCGACGAGCGTTTTGCCGCTGCCCACGTCGCCCTGCACCAGCCGGCTCATTGCCCCGCCGCCGCACATGTCGGCGACGGCCTCCGCCACCGCGCGGCGCTGCGCGCCGGTCGGCTCGTAGGGGAGGGAGGACCAGAATTCTGACCAGTCGACCGCGCGGAAGCGCCGGCCGTCTTCCTTCACGCGCTCGCGGCGCAGGCCGCTCAGCGCGCAGGAGAGAACGAAGAGCTCCTCAAAGATCAGCCGCCGGCGCGCCAGCTCCAGCGTGCCGAAATCGGCGGGGAAGTGGACGTTTTCATAGGCGTAGCGCGCCTGCACCAGCTTCTGCCGCGCGCGGACCTCCTCCGGCAGCGTCTCGGGGAGCCGGTCGCCGCAGGCGTCTAGCCCCTGACGCACCGCCTGCAGGATCGTGCGCTGGTTCAGCCCGGCCACGGTGCGGTAGACCGGCACGATCCGCCCGGTCACGCCCTTTTCGCTGCCCTCGAGCTCGTAGACGGGGTTGACCATGCCGCGCCGCCCGCCCCGGCATTCGATCTTTCCGAAGAAGCAGACCGCGTCGCCGCGATGCAGGTTATCTTTTACATAATTCTGATTAAAAAATGTTATGTCAACCGAGCCGCTCTCGTCTACGGCGCGGAACTTCACGAGCTCCATGCCCCGGCGGATGCGCGCCAGCCGCGGCTGATCCGCGACAAGCGCCCGGATGCACACGCTCTCGCCGTCGAGCGTTTCGGCGATGGGCCGGAAGGCGCTCCGGTCCTCATAGCGCCGGGGGAAAAAGGAAACGAGGTCATAGAGAGAAAAGACGCCCAGCTTGTTCAGCGCGAGCGCCTTTTTCTCGCCTATTCCCTTGATGTATCGGACGTCGGTTTTCAGATCGGCCATGTCATTCCACAAAGCGCAGGCTGTAATACTCGTTCTCGCGGCTGAATTCCTCGATCAGACCGCTGGTGCAGATGATCTCGTTGCTCTTGGTGACGAGGATCACCTCGAAATCGTCGTGCTTTTCGTCGCCGTAGGCGCGCCAGTAGCGCAGCGCGCCGGTCTCGCCCATGACGAACAGGGCGGTGCTCAGCGCGTCGGCCATCGTGCCGTCCTCGCAGATCACGGTCACGGACAGGAGGCTGTTCTCGGTCGGCTTGCCGGTGCGGGGATCGATGATGTGGTGATAGAGCCGTCCGCGCTGGTCGGTGAAGTTGCGCTGGTAGCTGCCGCTAGTGACGACGGCGGTCTCCCCGGCGGTGAGGATGCCGAGATAGGTGTCGGGGCTGTTCGGGTCGGTGACGCCGATGCGCCATTTGCTGCCGTCGGGCTTGAGACCGAGGGTCTGGATGTTGCCGCCGAGGGAAATGATCCCGCTGGTGACGCCCGCGTTGCGCATGGCCTCGATCACATAGGCGGCGGTGCCGCCCTTGGCGATCGCGCCGAAGCTCAGCTCGCAGTCGTAGGGCATCGTGACCTCGTAGCTGCCCGAGCTCGGAAAGCTGCTGATGATGACCTGGTCGAAGTGCAGGTGCGAGCGCGCCTCGGCGAGTTCCTCGTCGCCGGGGACGTAGTAGCTGCGGCCGCCGGCAAAGCCCCAGAGCTTCACGAGCGGATAGACCGACAGATCCAGCGACTGGAGCTTGAGCTTTTTGCTCTGCTCATAGACCTTCTGCGCGGTCTGGAGCATTTTGGCCACCTGTCCGGGCACGGAGACGGCGGCGCCGTTGGCGTGGTTCATCGCGTAGACGACGCTGGTCTCAAGCTCGGGATCGAGCATGTCGTTCATCGAGCGGATGACGGACTCGGCGGCGCGCAGCCCGGATTTGGCTTCGGGCCCGTAGGCGGTCAGCGTCATGATGGTGTCCATCGCGTAGACTTCGGACTGGTACTCCTTGCTCTCGCCGCAGGCCGAGAGACCGAAGAGCGACAGCAGGGCCAGCAGCAGCGCGGCGGCTCGGATAAGGTGAGGGTGTTTCATAACGGCATTTCCTTACTTTCGTACGTTCCGGCGGAACGCTTTGGCTCAGTATAACACAAAAAAAGAAAATTGAAAACAGCTATTTACTTTAGCGCGCATATTTGTTATAATACCTCCCGCTGCGAAAGCATGCGGCTGTAGCTCAGCTGGATAGAGTGCCAGACTCCGACGTTTCAGGCCATTCCTGTTGAGATGCGACAAAAAGCCTTGTAAACACTGGCTTCGCGGGTTTCCCGGTCAGAAATCCCGCTTCTTTTGACTACTGTTTGACCACTAAAAGCAGATTACCGCCGACCGGCGTTGATCGATATACGCGGCTGTAGCTCAGCTGGATAGAGTGCCAGACTCCGACTCTGGAGGTCGTGGGTTCGAATCCCGTCAGCCGTACCAAGAAAAACCACCGATTTCATGAAAAATCGGTGGTTTTTTGTACTTTTTGAGCTTTTTATGATTTTGCTCAGGCTCAATAATTCAACTTTAATTCAACTCACTCTGTAAATTCAACTATTTGCGAGGAAAATCCCAGCGAGCAGATCGGCGTTTTAACGGTCGGCTTCGGCTATCACATGGGCGTATATATCCGTTGTCGTGCTGACCTGAGCATGGCCGAGGCGCTTAGAAACGGAGACGGGATCGACGCGCTGATAGATCAGCATGGAGGCCATTGTGTGCCTGAACTTATGCGGATTGATGTGGGGCAGCCCGTGCCGCTTTGCGAAGCGATTAAGCCATGTTGTCACGCTGTCCGGGCACATGGGCGAGCCGTTTTCCTGTGTGAACAGAAGCCCGCTCGCGTTCCTGTAGAAATCGCCCTTCATCTCTGCGTCTTTCATCTGAAAAGCTTGCCGTTCTTGTCCCGACGCTCTTGAATATTAGCCATTATTGAACCTCCCGCTAATCAGCTTGTTTACTGAATACTCAATGAAACTATGTATTTCTGATATAAACGCAGATCGTTCCGTTTCGCTACAGTGCCCGACTATCTCACCATTGCCGTCAACGATCAAATATGCTTCATTACTTTCAAAGAACTCTTCGATATGGTCAAGTGATTTTTTTGCACCGATTTTATCGGCCAAAGCATCATTTGGGATAATTGAAAGATGAAGTGAAGAACGACGACGCGGGGTACATCAAGGAGATACATACCGTGCTGAGCTGGTTTGAGTAAAATACGGAAATCGCGGGCTGCATGAGACCATGCAGCCCGCGACCCGCGAGAAAGGAAAAGAAAGAGGAGAGTGAGAAAAAGCATTCGCTCTCGGTATCAGCATCAGGACAGCGACGGTTCGGCAGACATCGCCGCTTTCAGATCTTTGATCAAACACTCGGTGCGGATAGCCGCGCCCTCCGTACTGGTATGACTGTCGATCTGCCAGAAATAGACGCCGGACAGCAGATAGTCTTCCATGTCCGAGATGACCGGCACGCGGAGCGAGCTGCAAAGGAGCTCGTGCAGCGCGGCCCGGGCCTCCGCCGTGCTCGCCTCCGTCAGCGAGGAACGGTTGCGCGGCGTATAGCTGAAATAGACGGATATCCCCTCGTCCAGAAAAGTCTGATACACGGCGTTCAGGCTTTCGATCGTCTCAGCCGGGAAGCTTTCCGGGGTGTAATCGGCGATGTTATGGCGGTGCAGCTCGTCCCGTTCCGCGTTCTCGCGCAGCAGGATGAAGTCGCCGTACTGATTGTAAGTGGGAAAGGCATAGTAGTTCCCGTCGTCGTCATAATTGGCGGGGCTGATGCTGTAGCTTTTGCCCGGCATGCCGCTTCGGATGCGCTGATAGGCGGCAAAGCTGGACCAGACTTCCGTATAAGCGTCCAGCT